>DAOVSY010000008.1 GCA_030633365.1 Spirochaetaceae bacterium
AAAGTGTAATTATTTATATTAGATTTTTGGAGTTACTGTAACATGGCTAGATATGCAGCTGCAGCAGTATTGGTTCTTGTACCTATAGTATGGGGTATGTTAATGGTTCCAGTATTGGATTTTTTTGAAAAGAAAATATTTCTTCTAAAACAAAAGAATAATAGATAAGATGGCTGGTTTTATTCAATTTATTGCACCTGAATTCAGTTCCTATTTAACAGGGCCTTTGTTTTTTATATTTCTTGCAGGTCTTGGTTTTATTATTGGAATACTTGCAGGCATTTTTGGAGTGGGAGGAGGATTTCTACTTGTTCCTCTAATGAATATCCTACTTGGAATACCAATTGAAATTGCAGCTGGAAGTGCAACCTGCTATATAATAGGAACAAGTACAACAGGTGTAATTAAACATTACCATAAAGGTAATATGGAAATAAAAGCTGCTGTGTATATTTCCTTTGGCAGTATTTTTGGAGCAGTTAGCGGTGATATTCTTCAGGATCTACTGGTATTCCTTGCTGGTGGGAATAAAACTTTTTTTGAACAGATTATGCAGGGAGTTTTTGTCATCCTGCTTGTTTTAATTGCCTGGGTTATGTCAAGAAAATCCAGTTATGATGAAAAATCTGATATTAGACCAGTAACATTTCTGCAGAAAATTAAAGTGGGCCCGGATACAGATCTTCCTTTGTCAAAACAAATTGGTGTAAATATTATTGGTTTATTTGGAATTGGATTTTCTGGTGGTCTTCTTACAGGATTGATGGGTGTTAGCGGAGGTGTTCTGTTTATGCCTATTCTTGTACTTGGAGTTGGACTTGCACCTCATTTGGCTGTGGGAACAAGTTTGGCTGTTGTATTAGTAGGTTCAATATCTGCAGTTATAAAAAAGGGACTATCCGGAGAAGGTAAGGTAAGTCTTCCTATCGCAATATCACTCCTTGCTGCAGGCGCTGTAGGCGTTCGAATAGGTATATCAATTAGTCATAAACTTCATGGAGAGAAATTAAAAAAATATTTTTCAATTATAGTTATACTTGCTGCAGTAATGGTTGCAGTAAAACTTATAACTTCTTTTAGTTAATGAATAAAAGGATTATTTTATGAGGATTGGCAATTTGGTATTTTCCCCTCGGTCACGAACATATGTAATGGGTATTTTAAACATTACTCCTGATTCTTTTTCTGACGGCGGCAAATATTCTGTTTTAGACAATGCCGTTGGGCATGCAGTTTTAATGGAAGAGGAAGGCGCTGACATAATTGATGTAGGAGGTGAATCTACACGCCCCAATCATTTGTCTGTAAATACCGAAGAGGAAATTGCCAGAGTTATTCCTGTTATAAAGGAACTTGTAAAAGTTTTAAACATTCCTGTATCTATTGATACTTCAAAAGCTTTAGTGGCAAAAGAAGCTGTAAAAGCAGGTGCTTCTATGATAAATGATGTTTGGGGTTTTAAAAAAGATCCTGAAATAGCTGCTGTGGCAGCAGAAACAGGTGTAGCTTGCTGTCTTATGCACAACAGAGATAATACAAATTATAATAATTTAATTGTAGATATTAAAAATGAACTTATAGAAAGTATTAAAATAGCTTTGGGCGCGGGTGTAAAAAAAGATAAGATAATTCTTGATCCGGGAATTGGTTTTGGAAAAACTGTAGAACAAAATATTGAAGTTTTGTCAAAACTGTCTGAAATAGTGGATCTGGGGTATCCAGTTCTATTAGGTACATCAAGAAAATCAATGATAGGTATTTCTCTTGATCTCCCTGTGGAAGAACGTCTTGAAGGTACTATTGCGACAAATGTGATTGGAGTGAATAGCGGTTGTTCTATTATCAGGGTCCATGATGTTAAGGAAAATCTTCGTGCTGTAAGAATGACGGATATAATTAATCATTACCGGTTAGATGGTAATAAAAATAATGGTTAAAAAAGAGGATAGAACAGAACTGCATACAGCATATATTGGTATAGGTTCAAATATTGGAGACCGGTTCAATAATATAAAAAATGCGGAATTGGAGATAAACAGTTCTGGTAATTCCAAAGTAGTTGAAATTTCAAAGATTTATGAAACAGAACCTGTAGGATATCTTAATCAGGCAGAGTTTCTTAACTGTGTTTTTAAAATAGAAACTTATTTAGAACCTGTTCAGCTTATGAAATCTCTTATTAAAATTGAAAAAATTTTAAAAAGAGTAAGGGTTATTCACTGGGGGCCCAGAACAATAGATCTGGATATAATTTTTTATGATAATATAATATCAACTGCCAAAGATGCTTTAATTCCTCATCCCAGAATGCACGAACGGATGTTTGTGTTAAAGCCCTTATGTGATCTGGATCCCTCGTATATTCATCCTGTTATAAATAAAAGCTGTATTCACATAGCAGAGAAACTTGAATCTGAACAGCCTTCACCCCTTGAGTGGGTCCCTCCTCCCATTAATTCTTAGTTTCAGTAAATATCAGCAGTTTTCGACTTAAGTAATTAAAGAAGAAAACTAAAGTGGCTGCAATCATACGGGATACCATGTAGTAAACTGCGAACTTATCTGTAAAAACCCATAGAAATAATATGTTTAATATACCGCCAATTATTCCAAGAAAGATAAAAAGTGCATATTCAAGAGATTTTCGTTGGATTCTGCGGGAACTGAATATCCATGAAACAGAAATAAAGTAGAGCAGAGTTGTCCCTGTAAGAAAACCAGCTGTGCCGCTAATTATATAGTGCAGGTGGAACTTCTCTACAAGTAATATTAGTATTAGAAAATCTGCTGCAAAAGCTATTCCGCTGGAAAAAATAGATCTAAGGAGATGTATTTTTGAATTATCTGTTTTACCTATAATAATTTTTTTTAACATAAAGAACCCTTCTAATATAGATTAATATACAGGAAATTTAGGTTTGGTAAAAGAAGTTTTTAAGTCATGGTTTATAATTTAAGAGTGTAATATATAATGTTGTAAAAAAATTTCCAATAAAATTTAAAATCAGGGTAGGTAATAATAAAAATTTATGTAAAAATGCAACAAGTAAATATAAATAAAATAATTATAACAGAACAGGCTGGTCGTTCGTGAATTCACTGCTCGCCTATGCGGCCAAAGGAGATATTTATGTCTGAAATTCTTGTCCTGGGTGATGAAGCTCTGGCCCTTGGTGCTATTGATGCTGGTATGGCTATTGCCTATGGTTATCCCGGTACACCCTCTACAGAAATTATTGAGTATATCCAGAGATATACAAAAAATAATGAAAGTGAAATAATTGCAAGATGGTGTTCGAATGAAAAAACTGCCTATGAAGGTGCTGTAGGTGTTTCGTATGCAGGTAAACGGTCACTTGTTACTATGAAGCATGTAGGGCTTAATGTTGCTGCAGATGCTTTTATGAATTCCGCTCTTATAGAAATTAATGGTGGGCTGGTTATTGCTGTAGCTGATGATCCTGGAATGCATTCTTCTCAAAATGAACAGGACAGCAGATATTTTGCAGATTTTGCCAGAATTATGTGCTTTGAGCCAAGAAATCATCAGGAAGCCTATGATATGACAATAGAGGCTTTTCTAATTTCGGAGCTGTTTCATATTCCTGTAATGTTAAAACTTGTTACAAGACTTTCACACTCCAGATCTGTTATAACAAGGGCGGAAAGTTTATCTATTCCGGATAAGGGAACTGCAAAAGATAAACTAAAATGGATGTCTCTTCCTGCTTTATCCAGAGTTAATTGGAAGAATCTTCTTGAACAACAAGTTGATTTTGAAGATTATTCAAATAAATCAAAATATAATAAATTATCTTTAAATAAAGATTTTACAAAATTTGGTGTAATTACTACTGGACTTGGATGTAATTACTATTTTGAAAATTTTGAAGATCTTCCCAATAAGCCCTCTCATCTTCACATTGGAGTTTATCCTGTACCTACCAGATTAGTTAAAGAACTGGCAGAAAATGTTGAAAGTCTGATAGTTGTTGAAGAAGGCTATCCTTTTGTAGAAAAAATGTTAAATGGTATAATTAAAGATACTTTACCAGTTCATGGAAAAATGGATGGGACCCTTTCTGAATTTGGTGAGCTCAATCCTGATAATGTAAGAAAAGCTATTGGTTTGAAAGCCAGAGAAAATCAGGGTTCAAATTCTTCTTCTCTTCCTGGGAGACCACCTCAGCTTTGTGCAGGTTGCCCACATACAGATTCTTTTCATGCTTTAAATGTTGCCCTTGAAAACTATGATAATCATATAGTTACCGGAGATATAGGGTGTTATGCCCTCGGTGCGCTGCCACCTCATTCTTCTCTGGATGCACTTCTTTGTATGGGAGCATCAATTGGTATGGCCAGAGGAGCAAGTGAAGCAGGTAGGGAAAATGTTGTAGCAAGTATTGGAGATGGTACATTTCTCCATTCCGGTGTTACTGCATTAATTGATGCTGCTTCTACAAATACAAATATGACTCTGATAATTATGGATAACAGTACTACAGCCATGACTGGAATGCAGGATACCATTATGACAAGCCCTATGATTAAAAATTTAGTCCTTGCCTGCGGTGTTGATCCTGATCATTTACGGGAGTTAAAAGTACTTTCAAAAAATCATGATGAAAATACAAATATTATAAAAGAAGAAATTGATTACAAAGGACTCTCTGTAATAATTACATTAAGAGAGTGCATTCATGTAATAGGTAAAATACGCGGGGAGATAAAATAGTATGGCTGATAAATATGATATAATTCTATCCGGAGTAGGTGGTCAGGGTGTTTTGTCTGTAGCTGCAGTAATATCTATCGCAGCTATGAAAGATGGATACACTCTTCGTCAATCTGAGGTTCATGGTATGGCTCAGAGGGGTGGAGCAGTTCTTGCACATATGAGAATTTCAAAGTCAAATATAGCTAGTGATTTAATTCCTAAAGGCAATGCCGATGTTGTTTTAAGTATGGAACCCATGGAAAGCCTAAGATATGTAGATTTTCTTAAACCTGAAGGGAGATTAATTTCCGCTGCCGCACCATATGAGAATATTCCGAATTATCCTGATCTTGATGGAATACATAATAAGATAAATAATCTTAAAAATAGTAAAATTATTGATGCTAAGGCGCTCGCAAAAGAAGCAGGTACAATGAAAGCAGTAAATATGGTTATGGTTGGAGCTCTTTCAGTTGAACTAGATATTCGAAAAGAGAGTATAGTTGAGGCTGTAAAAGAAAAATTTGCATCCAAGGGTGAAAAAATAATTACGGCAAATCTGAAAGCACTTGAACTTGGACAGATGTCTAACAACAATTAAGTGAATGGAGAAAGCAGTGAATATAACTAAGGAGTTAGAACCTCTTTTTTATCCTGAATCGGTTGCACTTATAGGGGCATCTGGAAATCCTGCCAAGGTTGGAAATAGAATTCTTAAAGTTTTAATGAAAACAGTTAAAAACCTTTATCCCGTTCATCCGGTAGATAATGAAGTTTTAGGATTGAAAGTAATAAACCATATAGAAGATCTTCCTGATAACATAAGTCTTGCAATTGTAACTATTAGTGCTGTTCCTGCAGTAAAAGCAGTCCGGTCCTGTGCTAAAAAAGGAATAAAGGTAATTGTTATTGTTTCCGGTGGTTTCGGAGAAATTGGTGGTGAGGGCAGTGTTCTTGAAGATCAGTTAAGGGATATTCATAAAGAATATGGAACAAGGATGCTTGGACCCAACTCTCTTGGAATATTCCTTCCCGAAACAGGTCTTGATACAATTTTTGTTGAGCATGGAGATAAAGCTCTTTCCGGAGGTGGTGGAATAGCTTTTATAACTCAAAGTGGTTCTGTGGGTACAGAAGCTCTTGGTCTTGCAAGTAACGCTGGTTATGGAATGAGAGCCTTTGTTGGTCTTGGGAATAAGGTTGAACTTACAGAAACGCATTTTCTTGAATATTTTTCTATGGATAAAAAAACAAACTGTCTGGCATTTTACAGTGAATCTATTGATGATGGTAAAATATTTCTTGAAAAAGCCAGAGAAGCTTCTAAGAAAAAAGCTGTAGTAATTCTTAAAGCAGGTAGAACAGAAGCAGGACAAACTGCTGTCAGCTCACATACAGGTAAACTTGCAGGATCTGATAATGTTGTAAATGGTGCTTTTCGCCAGTATGGAATTCAAAGAGCATATGATGAAGAGGAAATATGTGATGCTTCAAAATCTTTATCAATGATGAATATCCCAAAAGGGAATAGGGTTGCCGTTATAAGTGCTGCAGGTGGGTATGGTGTAATGTGCACCGACTACATAGAACAAAAAGATTCCAGAATTAAATTACATCTTGCAGAGTTTAGTAAAAATACTACGGATAGATTGAATGAGATAAATCTTCCTTTCGCATCAACCCACAATCCTGTGGATATAACAGCCAGTGCAGATGATACTATTTATGTAGATACTCTCGATGCTGTTTTGAAGGATTCGGGGGTTGATATTGTCATTTGTCTCACTTTTTTTACTATACCTGCAGTAACAAAAGATCTTGTTAAAAAGATTTCTGAGAAAGCACTTGAATTTGATAAACCTGTAATTACTTTTGCTCAATATGGTCCTTATACTTATAAGTATTTAAAACAATTTTATGACAGGGGATTAGTTGGTTTTTCATCAGTATACAGAACAGTACGATCAGCAAGATTTCTTGTAGAACGAGCAGATATTCTTAAAGCATTTGGAGAAGAAGATGAATATTAAATCCTGGATTGGAGGTCTGAATATTCCTGGAAAACCTGATGAATGGGAAGTAAAGGAATTATTTAAAATCTATAATATAAATACTCCAAAAGGAGAGATCATTCGACCTGATGATGATTTTTCAGGAACTCATCTTGAGGAACCATATGTAGTTAAAGTCTGTGATCCAAAAATTCTACATAAAACAGATATAGGTGGAGTAAAATTAAATGTTCAGGATAATCTTGAAGAAATAATAACTCAAATGAAATCCGCTTTTCCTGGTAGTAATCTGTTAGTTGAAGAAATGGTTCCATATTCAGGTATCGAATTTATTATTGGCGCTCTTGTGGATCAGGATTTTGGGCCGGCTCTTATGGTAGGAGCCGGAGGTATTTTAACTGAGTTATATAAAGATGTAAAATTTAGACTTGCACCTATTAAAAGGGCAGAAGCTGTTAGAATGTTAAAAGAATTAACTGTTGCAGATATTCTTCAGGGTTATAGAGGCAGTAACATGGAGTTACTCCCTTTGGCAGAGCTGATTGTTTCTGTGGGAGATCTGGTTAATGATCTTGGAGACGTTTTTAGTCAGCTGGATATGAATCCAGTGGTATTTTCTGAAGGGGAATGGATTGCTCTTGATGGTATGGCAATACTAAAATAGAAATATCTCTAACGTGTAAAAACATAACTAACCTCGTTACTAAAATCTTTATTGTACTTATACCCATCAAGATCAAAATATTTTATTTGTTCAGATTTATTAATAAAATTTCTAATAATGTATCCAGCCATTTTCCCCCTTGCCATTTTAGAATACATTGGTGGATATTTTACAGTATTGTTTATTATTTCTCCAAAAGAAATATTAATTACAGGAGTGTTGAGTTTAGGAAAATCAATAACTTTACTGTATTCATTTGAAGCAAGATTTATTATTACATTGGATTTGTTAAAAGTTGTAAAGTAGTTGGTTACTGTATCCTTCCAGTATTCTGATATACTTGATGTATCATTTATTTGTAATTTTGTTTTCATTTCAAGTCGATATTCTTCAATACCATCAAGAGGTTTTAATACACCATATAACCCTGATATTATTCTAAGATGATTCTGGGCAAAGGTCATTTGTTTTTTGTTAAAGGTTTTAGAGTTAATAGCTTTGAAAACTGCTCCCTGGTAAGCAAAAATTGACTGCCGGCCATGTTTATAATTACCTGTAAAAGTATAAATAAAATCCACAACCCGGGGTAACAATTTATCACTCAGGTTCATTTTTTGTTTTAATAAAACATGATCAATACCTCGTAAAGTATTGTTAAGAATTATTGAATTATCGTTAAATTGTGGTTTTCCAATATTAATATAAGATGGTATAGGATCTATAAAATTCATGGTTTTTGCGGGAGATATAATTATTATCAAAAATTAACCTTCCTATATTAAAAAAAATTAGGCCAAAAAAAAGGTTCCATCTTAAAAAGATGGAACCAAGCTCCCTCGGACAGACTCGAACTGCCGACCTAGTGGTTAACAGCCACCCGCTCTACCAACTGAGCTACAAGGGAATGTCCTTACGACCTGTGTAATCTACACAATCATAGAAATTATGTCAATGTTGCATTGATATATATATTAAAAAATATTACCCGGATAAACATATGTTAGAATTTTAGATATTTTCTCACAAAGTCTAAGAATAGTGTCTTTTGGTGTTGATGAAATATCATATTTAAAAACTGGATAATAAGCTGATAAATGTAAAGGAATATTAGTATCAATAGAAGCAATAAAATTTGCAATATTAATTATTTCTGTTTCAGAATCATTTTCTCCGGGAATAATCAGTGTCGTTACTTCCAAATGGCTAAGTTTAGCAGCAAGTTTAATAAAATCTTTTACAGGTTCTATTTTACCACCTAGTTTATTATAAAAACTATTGGTGAAAGCTTTTAAATCGACATTGACAGCATCCATTCTTTTAAGTAATTCTTCAGCAGGTTCCGGATTTAAAAAGCCGTTTGTAACCAGTACATTCTTTATACCCTTTGTATGAGCTATTTGTGAACATTCCATAATGTACTCAAAATGAATAACCGGTTCTGAATAAGTATATGCAATTGATTTTATTCCCTTTTCTTCAGCTATCTGGACAATTTTTGCTGGAGAAATAAAAATTTTGTTGTTCTCTGCATTATAAACCTGTGATATTTGATAATTTTGGCAAAACTGGCAATGAAAATTACATCCATAAAAACCTATGGAGAGTACTTGTGACCCTGGTATAAAATGATACAGAGGTTTCTTTTCAATGGGATCAATGTTAACAGCAGATAAATAACCATATAAGGGAAGTTCCAACTTGTTTTTATTATTTTTACGAACTGAGCATATACCTGTATTACCATCCTTAATATTACAGTTGTGAGGACATAATCTACAAATAAAATTATTATTTTGGAACGTTGTATATGCCATTATGGCTTATGAACATCACTCTCTTTAAGAATTTGATGAAGCAGTTCACTGTCATTCATAAATCTAATAGGATCATCTACTTCAAAAGGTTCATATTTTAATCCAAGACTGCCTTTATTGATCCATAACCTTACCATTAGCAGGTTTTCACCACTATCAGTGGCTATTCCCGGAAGATCATCATAATGTACAATATCTATAATTCGAAATTCATAAAATACTGTATGAGAACTAAAAGGGTCGGAAATAAGTAGAAGTTTGTCCTTATCGTAGGGGTGTTTTCTTGCAGAGCCGGTAAAACTGACTGCACAGTTGGCATAGTCAACTTTTGATTTATATTTTGTAATATTAAATAAGGGCTGTGTATCTATATATTTGGTAACGCTCATAATTTATCTCCTGTATGGAGTACTCTATCCAATTCTCTCTCTGGAATTTCATGAAAATACTCCATCAATTCCTCTTTTAGATCTTCTTCAAGATTAATAAATCCAAGTGAAAGAATATTGTTATTTCTAATAACTGTTACTGATATTGTATTAAAAGAATCCTTAAGACGCAAGGTACAATTATTTAAAACTGTTCCTTCTCTTATATCCAGAGTATTCTGTGGCGAATCTGGTTTAAAACTTAACCCTCCAATAGAGATATCTGTAATTTCTCCATTTACCAGTGATAGAGTCAGAGGATGTATAAATGTAAATTCTATATCCATAGTTATATAATTAAGATATCTTCTACTAATTCTTTTATCATCAATTACATTATAGCGGGTAAAAATATCTTCCAGCTGTCCTAAAACAGCAGGATTGCTAAAGTCATCAGATATTATACCGTTTACATCAAGGGCACTTGCTTTTGTGCTCTCCTCAGATGGAAATTGATTACCTTTTAGTAAAATAAAGACAGATTTTTCTTTTGAAAGAAAACTTCTGAGTAAAGTTATAAATGGTTTCCAGTGTCTTGGAAAATCTACTGCACTAAAAATAACAAGATCCGGTTTAATTTCTTCTATATTATCCAAAGCTTTAATTGGGCTTCGATAATGAATAAAATCGAATCCCCTTGGAGCCAGATGTTCAATAACCTGATCTTTTAAATTATCATGTTCTATTACAAGTAGAGTTTTCACTATTTTGTTCCAAGGTTTCTTACATCATAGTTATATATTGACCATATATTGCCAAAACGATGCAGATAATAAGTATATTTCTTTAATTCAGTATATTCCGGAAAGATAAATTCTTTATTTACTACAACAGTAGCTTCATTGTCTGTGTAACTTGTTTTAAGAATTTCAAATGAAGATGGTGTTAATAAAATATCAGTATCAACCCGTTTGTTTTTTAACTGATTTTTGTAATCTTCAATTAATTCCATCTGCTTCTCTTCTGAAATGGTATTATAGCGGTGTTTTAGGTCCGGATGATTTAATAACAATCCTTTTATATCAATATATAGGAAAAATTTGTTCCATGCGCTCTGTAATCTTGCTTCAATGGTATATTTTACTACTTCATCTGGAGGCATTGCTAGTAATTCAAGTATTTCCCCTGTTTCCATATCAATTTGTTCTTTGAATACTGGTATATCCATAGAGGGCCGTACAGAAAGGGTCAGTTTATTGGATTCCATAAATTGGGAAGAATATCCCAAATGAAAATCAGGAAAAAATTTAGACTGTATAATATAGATCCCACTATCTTTAATATCTACATAATCATCCAAAAGAGTAATAAATGCATATTCTTCCCCTGGAAGAAGTGTTATTTCCCTGTAAAAAACAGGATTATTTGTCCTGTGACTTAAAATATAATCACTTGATGCATGGACAGAAATATTAGTTAGTGTTTTGGCATCAAAATTGAAGTTATAAGAGCGTATTTCTGCCGAGTAAAATGAGTAATTCTCCAAAGAATTATTAACAATTCTAACTTGAATTTGAATTTTAGTTTCCGGATAGTAAATCTCTTTATCAAAAAAACGAATTGATACTGAGACATCTTCTGAAACTGCAAAAGTTAATGACGCAAATGTTAATGATAGATATAATAGCAATATGATTTTTTTCAAAATATTTCTCCATAGTAACCATTATAATTTTCGGATTATTATATGATAACATTATTCATAAATTACCTGGATTCAATTTTACATGATTATCTTCCTTATAAAAAGACTTTAAACAGCTTAATTGCCAATAAATTCCCCATTATTATAGAAGGTGCCGATGGATTCTTCAGGACATTTTTAACAGAAAAGCTTGCTTCTCTTTCAAAAGGGAGTACTCTTGTCGTAACTCCAACAGAAAAAGAAGCAAAAATTGTTTTAAAAGATATACAAGCTCTTAATAAAAATGTTTTTTATTTTCCAGGTTGGGAAAATATTCTTTTTAGTGGAAATAAATATGGATCAAATATTGCCGGTCTAAGGGCATATTATCTTTCTGAACTATTAAGAGATAAAAAGATCATTATTGTTTTATCTCTAAAATCTCTTCTGACACCTGTTCCTCCAGGTTCTTTTTTTAAGAATAAACTTGTTACCCTTAAAGTTGGAGATTCTTTTGACCCAATTCAATGGGAGGAAAAACTGGTTTTATACGGCTATCTGAGGGTAACAAAAGTAACAATGCCAGGTGAGTTTTCTCTTAAGGGTGAAGTTTTGGATATATTCCCTTATGGTAGAGATAATGCAGTAAGAATTGTATTTGAATGGGATGAAATTGAGGAAATTAAATTATTTGATCCACTTAGTCAAAAATCAAGTGAAAAATTAAAGCAAATAACAATTTATCCGGCAACAGAAATTTTATGGGATAAAGAAAGATTAAATATTCTTAAAACTATTATTAAAAGTGGCAAAGATGAAATAGATAATCTTGAAATAAAAAATACCTGTAAAAATGAAGAGTTCTTATTTCCTGCTGCATTTGAAACTCCTGGTTCAGTTGTTGATTATATGAGTAAAAATTCCAATATTGTTTTAATTCATAAAGACAGATTGAATAATATATGGGAAACCTTAAAAAAAGAAACCAGAGAGCTGTATAACCGTGCAAGACAGGAAGGCCTGCCATGTATTGAGCCGGATCTTGTCTTAAATAATTATCAAAATCTTTTAGAAAAATTAAACAGAAAAATAATATTTCCAGATTTAAAAGATCCGGATACTTCAGGAATTAAATTTTCCTATGATCATCCAAGATCTTTTTTTGGGAATATAAATTATTTAAAAGAAGAGCTTACTAAACTCCAGGATGCCGGGTATAAGATTGTTATTTTTTCAGAATCTGAAATTCAGGCTTTAAGAATAAAACAAATTCTCAAAGATTTTGACCTGGATGTCCTTCCCATAAGTATTTCTGAAGGGTTTTCTCTGCCTGAGCTGAAATTAATAGCCATAGATGAAAATGAAATATTTGGAAGAAGGCGAAGGGTTCCTGCTTCTGTGGGAAGAGTCCAGAGTAAGGCCATAGATACTTTTATAGATCTTAATCCTGGTGATTATGTAGTTCATATCAATTACGGTATAGGGCGATTTAAAAGAATTGATCGTATAAAAGCTGCGGGAACAGAAAGAGATTATATAGAACTGGAATATTCCGGTGAAGAGACAATATTTATTCCTATAGAACAGGTAAACCTCGTTCAGAAATATATTGGAAAGCAGGGTGGAGCTCCTGCTCTGGATCTCCTTGGAGGTAAATCCTGGGACACAAGAAAGAAAAAGGTAAGGAAATCTGTAGAAGATCTGGCAGAAATGCTTATAGATCTTTATGCAAAGCGAAAGAAAGCAAGAGGTTACAAATTCCCGGAGGATTCAGACTGGCAATTGGAATTTGAAGCAGCTTTTCCTTTTGAAGAAACTATTGATCAGCTTAGATGTGTAGAAGAGGTTAAAGCTGATATGGAAAGTGAACAGCCTATGGATAGATTGATTTGCGGTGATGTAGGTTATGGTAAGACAGAAATAGCGATGAGAGCAGCCTTTAAGGCTGTTGTTTCCGGAAAACAAGTTGCATTTTTAGCTCCTACAACAATTCTTGCAGAACAGCATTATGAAAATTTTGAAGAAAGATTTAAAGGTTATCCCGTTAAAGTAGGTATGATAAGTCGTTTTGTTTCAGGGAAGGAGCAAAAAAAGATAATTGAAAAAACAAAAAATGGGTCAATTGATCTATTAATTGGAACACATAGAATTATACAAAAAGATGTGGAATTTAAAGATCTTGGTCTTTTTATTATTGATGAAGAACAGCGTTTTGGAGTTAAAGATAAAGAAAGGCTTAAAAAATTAAAGACTTCTATCGACAGCCTGAGTCTTTCGGCAACTCCTATTCCCAGAACATTACACATGTCATTAATTAAAATCAGAGATATGTCAGTTCTTGAGACAGCTCCTCACAGCAGGAGGCCTATAAAGACAATAATTCAGGAATTTGATGATGAAGTTATAGCCTCTGCAATTCGAAAGGAAGTCGCCAGAGGCGGGCAGGTTTTCTTTTTACATAACAGAGTGGAAACCTTGCTTCCTACCAGAATATTTTTAGAAAAGCTATTGCCTGAGTTACTTATTGAAACAGCTCACGGTCAAATGAACAGCAGTCAGCTTGAAGATGTAATGCATAGGTTTATACATGATGGGTTTCATGTTCTTGTGGCAACTACAATAATTGAAAATGGTATAGATATTCCAAATGTAAATACAATAATTATTGACAGGGCTGATATGTATGGGATAAGCCAGCTCTACCAGTTGCGCGGCAGAGTTGGCAGATCTGATAAACGTGCATATGCATATCTTATGTATCCTGAAAAAAGATCTTTGTCTGATATTGCCATGAAACGTCTATCGGTTATATCTGATCACACAGAGTTAGGGTCTGGATTTAAAATTGCTCTAAAAGATTTAGAAATAAGGGGAGCAGGAAACCTTCTGGGTCGACAGCAGCATGGAGAGATACTTTCTGTTGGTTTTGATATGTATCTTCGTATATTGGATGATGCTATTGCAGAAATGAGTGATACTGTAGATGAATCTGCTCCTGAAGTATTGCTTGATTTGGATTATTCAGGCTTTATCCCCAATGATTATATTAGCAATCAGTCAGAAAAGATGGAAATTTATAAAAAAATATCTTCTATTCAGACAGATTTGGATCTTGCAAAGATTGTTTCGGAACTGGATGATCGTTTTGGACCGCTGCCTGATGAAGTACACAGCCTTCTTTCAATTTCTGAACTTAGAATTATTTGCAAAAAATTATTTGTAAGTTCTCTAAGGGAGAAAAAAGGAGAAATAAAAATAACATTTTCCAGGGTTTCAATTATCTCTGTAGATAAAGTATTAAGAATGATAAATGTAAGTAAGGGATCCGTCAGACTGGATCCTTTAAACCCTCAGAATCTTATAATGCAAAGTGATAGAATCGGTTTAAAAGATAAATCAGAATTTATTAGGGAAAAACTGCAATCTCTTGTATAATGACAATTATTATGGAGTTTAAATATGAAAAAAACATTTGATTTAATTTGTAGTGTCAGAGAACTTACAAGTATATTCAGCACTAAGACAAATGTAAGAGGACTCCTTAATATAGTTGTAAAACTTGTTGCAAAGCATATGCAGACAGCTGCATGTTCTATTTTCCTGTATGATGATACTTCAGAAGAACTTGTATTAAGGGCAACTTCGGGTTTAAATCCTGATTTTGTTGGAAATATAAGATTGGCCTCAGGAGAGGGAATTACTGGACGTTCCATGAAAGAACGACGTCCTATAAATATTCCCAGAGGAGCTGATGATCCTACATATAAACATGTTCCAGGCATGGATGAAGAACAGTATAATTCTATTCTGGCAGTACCCATGCTGTATCAATCAAAAATACTTGGTGTCCTGGTTCTGGAGGATCCTACCCCAGATTACTATGATAATCACGATATAAAATCTTTAGAGGCTATAACCTCCCAACTCGCAACATTTCTTGAAAATGCCAGATCTTTAATACAGTTGGATAAAAATACTGGCGAACAGCATAAAAAGACATTTAATGTACGTAAAAAATACTATAAAGGTACGTCTGTTTCTAAAGGGATTGCAATTGGAAATGCTCTGTTTCTATCTACATTTAAAGATGATATTTTCTTGACAATAGAGAATTTAAAATATATTGAGACCCTGGGAGCTTTCGAAGAATCACTGGAACTGTCAATTACACAATTGGAAAAATTACAGACTAAAATGGATGAAAATTTATCTGAAGCAGGGTCACTCATATTTGCATCACATCTTTTGATGCTAAGTGATGATGATTTTTCCGGTTCCATACGATCTTATATTAATTCCGGAGAACAACCTTCATTATCAATAATAAAGGTAGTTAATGAGTATATAGAATTATTTAGGAATAGCAGGAATTCTTCTGTTCAGGAAAAAATTCTTGATCTTAAAGATATTGGACATAGACTTTTAACTAATTTAACCGAAGAAAATAAAGATGAAGGCGATTACACCGGACAGATTATAATTGCAAAAGATCTAATGCCTTCAGAATTGGTTAAATTAGCTGCTCAGCATACTGAAGGTTTTGTTCTCCATGGAACGGGGGCAACAAGTCATATATCTATTCTTGCAAAATCATTGGATATTCCAGTAATATTTTTATCCGATAACGATTTTTTTAAATCTACAGAAAATGATTTAATTATTATAGATGCTTTCCAGTCAACTGTAATTGTAGATCCAAATACAGAATTGATAAACAAATATTTAACAAATTTAAAACAGTTAAAAGAAAAAGACACTGCTAAACCTGACTTTTTGGAGAAAGCTGTCACCATAGACGGACGTAAAATAAAAGTACAGGCCAATATAAATATTTTAAGTGATGCAAGATCCGCAAAGGAATTAAAAACTGAAGGAGTTGGATTGTATCGTAGTGAATTCCTTTTTCTTATTCGAAATAATTTTCCTTCTGAAGAAGAGCAGTATTTAATCTATCGTCGATTGTTGGAACGTATGGGAGATGTTGTATTTAGAACCCTGGATATTGGAGGGGATAAAATCCTTGGTACAGCAGAAGAACTGGAACAAAATCCATTTATGGGTTTAAGAGGTATTAGATATAGTCTTAGAAATACAGATATATTTACTGTACAATTACGTTCATTACTTAGAGCTGGAGCTGGATATAAACTTAAAATTCTCTTTCCTTTAATAACTGGAATAGAGGATTTTAGAGAAGCGGTTGCTATTGTAAATAATTCAATTACTGATTTAATAAATGAAGGAATTGAATGTATGGATAAACCTGAAATAGGTGTTATGATAGAACTTCCTTCTGCTGTTATGATGGTGAATGAGCTGGCTGAAGAAGCAGATTTTTTAAGTATAGGAACAAATGACCTTGTTCAATATATTCTTGGTGTTGATAGAAATAATGATCAGATTGCTGATCTTTATATTCCACAGCATCCTTCTGTGCTGCGTGCTCTTAATAAGATAAGTAAAGCTGCAGAAAAGTATAAATGTCCATTATCTGTATGTGGAAATGCAGCTGCAGATCCGGATATGCTTGAATATTTTATTGGCCTTGGTATAAGTACATTTAGTACAAATCACAGTATGATACAATTTATAAGGCGCCAAATAAGTGAAATAAATTACAGTCATGCAAAATACTTTACTAAAAAATGTCTGGATGCAAAAACTGTTAAAGATATTCAAAATTTAATTGGAAAGAAAAGAGTATAAGTTAGCAAAATACACAGTTATTTGAAATTCTCTTGCAAAAATAACATAATTCCAATAATATCCGTACATGACAGATACCGGCAAAAATGATATAAAAAGCTATGTATTAAGAGTTGGACGTTTAAGTAATCTTCAGCAACGAGCTGTAGAAAAACTTTCCGGGCAATTTTGTATTCCTTTTAAAGCTGAAATTCTTAATTTACAGCAAATATTTGGTAATAAAAACCCAGTAGTATTAGAAATCGGTTTTGGAATGGGACATGCCACTTTAGAAATTGCTGAGAAAAATAGAAATAAAAATTATATTGCCATAGAAGTACATACTCCTGGAGTAGGTAAGGTTTTAAGTGAAATTGAAAAACATAATCTTACAAATCTTAGAATAATACAATATGATGCAGTTCAGGTAATTAGAAATATGATTCCTTTAGCCAGTCTTGAAGGTGTTCATATATTTTTCCCGGATCCCTGGCCTAAGAAAAAACATCATAAAAGACGCCTTATTCAAAATGGTTTTATTAAGGAACTTATTTTGTTAATTAGTAAAGGTGGATATATTTATATTGCGACAGACTGGGAGGACTATGCTCAGCAAATAATACTTGTTTTAGATCAAATTAGTGAATTAAAAAATATGTATAATAAATTTGCAAAAAAAATTGAGTGGCGTCCAGATACAAATTTTGAAAAAAAAGGTTTAGCTAAAAACCATATAATTAGAGATATCTGGTATGAAATAAAATAGAATATCAAGGAGTTTGTCTTATGAAATCGGTTAATGAAAATGATTTAAAAAAATATAGTGACCTTGCAGAGAAAAATAATATTATAGATCCTGCAAGATTTGGTAACTACGATGTAAAACGGGGTTTAAGAAACAGCGACGGTACCGGAGTTCTTGTTGGTCTGACTCAAATTGGTGATGTCCATGGATACATTGTCGATGAAAATGAAAAAGTTCCTGTAGAAGGAAGATTACGTTACAGGGGTATAGATATAAAAGATCTTACAGAAGGATTTTTAAAAGAAGGACGTTTTGGTTTTGAAGAAACTGTTTATTTACTACTATTTGGAGAACTTCCAAAGCAGGGTGAACTGGATTCTTTTATAAATATACTAGCAGATAATAGAAAACTTCCCAAAAGTTTTATAGAAGATATGATCCTTAAAGCTCCAAGTTCCAATATTATGAATAAATTGGCCAGATCGGTCCTGGCAGCTTATTCTTATGATAAAAATCCGGAAGATCTTTCTATAGAAAATTGTTTACGACAAAGTATTCAGTTAATTTCATGGTTTCCTATTTTTGTAGCTTACGCTTATCAGGCTAAAAAACATTATCATGATAATGAAACTCTTTTTATTCATGCACCGGATCCTGCATTAAGTACTTCCGAAAATTTGCTAATGCTTATTCGCCCGGATAAAAAATATACTGTTGTAGAAGCAGAATTATTGGATTTATGCCTTGTTCTTCATGCCGAACATGGAGGTGGAAATAATTCAACCTTTTCAATACACCTTATTTCTTCTTCTTCCACAGATACATATTCAGCTGTCGCGGCTGCAATTGGATCTCTTAAAGGTGCAAAACACGGTGGTGCAAATATTAAAGTTATTAATATGCTTGATAACATTAAGAAAAATGTTAAGGACTGGAAAAATAAAGAAGAAGTAGCTGCTTATCTTGCTAAGATTATAAAGAAAAAAGCATTTGATAAAACTGGATTAATTTACGGAATGGGCCATGCCGTTTATACATATTCCGATCCCCGGGCTGTATTATTAAAAACAAAAGCACGAAAACTTGCAAGATTGAAAGGTGTTGAAGACGAATTTGATCTTCTTAATTTAGTAGAAGAACTTACACCAACTGTTTTTGCAGAAGTAAAAGGAAATACCAAAGTTATATCTGCAAATGTAGATTTCTATTCAGGCTTTGTTTACAGGCTTCTCGGTATTCCGGAAGATCTGTATACACCTATCTTTGCAATAGCGAGAATTGCCGGTTGGAGTGCTCATCGGATAGAAGAATCACTAAACGGTGGTAGAATTATGCGTCCTGCCTATAAGCATATTAAAAATCCAGGTAAAGAATTTACACCTATTGCTAAAAGATAAAAACCTGGATTACAAATAGAAAAAAAGTCCATCCTTTTTACAAGGATGGACCGATCAATTTTTATTATAAAAATTATTATTCTAATTTCTGTGATGCTTTAATAACCGCTTCAGATATTTTTCCGGAAATAGTGGAGTAGTGATCAAACTCCATTTCAAATGATCCTGTACCGGATGTAATGGACTTAATATCAATTGAATATCTTTGAAGTTCAGACTGGGGAACTTCTGCATCAACCTCAAGAATCCCACCTCCAAGATCTTCCTGACCCAAAACTTTTGCTCGTTTTGAACTTAAATCTGAAAGTATATCTCCAATATAGTTTGCAGTTACAAACACCTTAAGTGCCATTATAGGTTCAAGTAATTTTACTCCGGCTTTTTCCAGGGCAACCTTCATTGCACCCTTTCCAGCCAGTTTAAACGCCATTTCCGATGAATCAACAGGGTGTTCCTTACCATCAATAATTGTTGCCTGTATATCATCAATAGGGTAACCTGCCAAATATCCCTCTGCCATAGCTTCCAGAATACCTTTTTCAATACCAGGCATATAACCCTTGGATATAGATCCGCCTTTTATTGCATTTATAAATTCGAAACGTGATCCTCTTGGCAGAGACTTTATACTCAGAAGAACTTTCCCATACTGTCCATGACCTCCGGATTGTTTTTTATGGGCATATTCTGCTTCGGAAGATTTTGTAATTGCTTCCCTGTAAGCTATTTTAGGTATTCTTTTCTCTACCTGAATTTTCTGTTTTTCTATAATTTTATTTAGTATAATTCCTAAATGAAGTTCTCCCATGCCGGAAATTACATTTTCTTTTGTTTCCTTATTAAATTCCATCTGAAAGGTAAGATCTTCTTCTGAGACTTTGTGTAAAAAATCATTAAGTTTATCTTCTTCTTTTTTACTTGCAGCTGAAACAGCGATGGCATAAATTGGATGAGGTAAGGCCAGTTGTTTAAAATGAATAAATCTGTCAGAAGAACATATGGTGTCGTTTGTTCTAATGGTATCAAGTTTTACAAGTATTCCAATATCTCCTGCAATCAGCTCTTTTACTTCAACTAATTTTTTTCCAATAGCTTTGTAAATTTTTGAGTTCTTCTCTTTTTTTTCTTCTCTGGAATTATAAATTTCCGTATCAGAATTTAAAACTCCTGAAACTACTTTAATAAAAGATAATTTACCGGAAAACTGATCCATACTGGTTTTAAATACAAATGAACTAAAAGAGTCATCCTTGGATATTGGAACATCTCTATCTTCAGAATCTGATCCAACTGCAATTTCAGTGAAGCATGCAGGAGATGGAGCTGTATTTGAAATAAAGTTTAAAAGAGATGTAATTCCGTTTTTCTTTAAAGTACTTCCACAAAGAACGGGTACAATCTTGTAATTTTGAAGGCCTTCCTTTAATCCTAAGCGGATATCTTCCGGAGAGAGAGTTCCTTCCTCAAAATATTTTTCCATTAAATCGTCATCACCTTCTGCGGCAGCTTCAATAAGCTTCAGACGATAGTCTTCAACAAGATCATGCATATCAGCAGGAATATCCACAGCCAGATCTTTTTCTCCTGATTCATGAACAAGATACGCTTTATTTTCAATTAAATTAACTATTCCTTTATATTCGTCCCCGGAACCAATAGGGATAGTAACAGGTACAAATGTTTTTTCAAATTTATCATTCAGATCTTCAAAAGCAAAATCAAAACTTGCTCTGTCTTTATCAAGTTTATTTATAAAAACTATTCTGGGCATTCTTCTGTTGTTCAGACGTCTCCATAACTTTATGGTTTCAATCTGGACAGCATCAACTGCATCAACCATCATTATAGATGATTCAGTTGCTCTATAGGCACAAACAACTTCACCAACAAAATCTGCAACACCAGGTGTATCCAGAATGTTGAATTGTTTGTTGTTCCACTCTAAACTGGACAGAGAAGTGTGTATGGATATTTTCCTTCCAATTTCTTCATCAGTATGGTCACTTACGCTTTTCCCTGAATCAGGGAGTTCCGCTTTTGGAATAACACCACCTACATAGAGCATTTGCTCTAAAAGGGAGGTTTTTCCAGTGCTTCCGTGTCCAACCAGAGAGATGTTTCGGATGTCAGCAGTGGTAAAACTCATATTTCCTCCATTTAATTAGTAACAAGATTCCTAACTATAAAAGCAGAATTTAGAGTTGTCAACTAAAAACTTGTCTCGATACATTTTGCTGGGGCAAAACACTCGACAACCGGTGCTTCGATCACTTCGATACATGACTTCGTCGCACTCAGTGGCTGAACCCTCGTACCCCGAGTGATTTAGTCCCACCCAATATTTTACTATAAAAGAAATAGTATCGAGGGATATCCTAAATCCCGCCTTCTTTCTTTGCAAAATATGAAAATTCCATGGCAAAAGTACCTCTTCCCTGAGTAAGACTACGCAGGGCAGTGGAATAACCAAACATATTAACCAATGGTACCTGTGCACGTATGTGTTCAATAGAGGGTTTGCTTTCAAGACTGCCAATAAGTCCCTTTCTTGTAGTTATATGGCTTATAACTTCTCCAACAAATTCTTTCGGAGTTAAAATATCAACATTCATAATTGGTTCCAGAAGGGCTGGATCTGCTTTTCTACAGGCTGAATCAAAACCAAGAGCACCTGCTGTTTCAAATGCAAGAGCAGAAGATGTTTGGGGATCATACACTGCATCTGTCATAGTGACTTTAATATCTATAGTTGGATATCCATACATAATTCCCGATGAAAAGGCATTTTGTATTCCTCTTGCAGCAGCATCGCTATATTCTCTGGGAAGTGTGTCTTCAGAAACTTCAGAAATAAACTGGTTTCCTTCACCTTTCCCTGCAGGTTCAACTGTAATAGTAATTTCTGCTGTATTTTCTTTACCCGCAACAAGTTTATGGAAACTCTCAATATGTTTAACTCTGGTAAATATTGACTCTCTATAAGTAACCTGGGGCTTACCAACATTGGCTTCAACTTTAAATTCACTTATTACCCGTTTAACAAGAACATCAAGATGCAGTTCTCCCATTCCGGCAATTATAAGCTGTCCGGTTTCCTCATTTTCTTTTACAGTAAATGTTGGATCTTCTCTTTTTAAACTATCAAGAGCTTTTAAAAGTTTGTCCTGATCAGATATAGTTTTTGGTTCAATGGCTACCGATATTACAGGTTCAGGAAAGTTCATATCTTCAAGAAGTACTTGAAAGCCTTCAGATCCTACAGTATCTCCGGTTTGTGCAAACTTAAACCCTACTACAACAGCAATATCCCCTGCATGGAGTTCATCAATAGCCTCATGTCTGTTGGAGTGCATTCGCAGGAGCCTGTTTATTCTTTCTCTTTTATGTTTATTAATATTTAAAATAGCAGTGCCTTTTTTAATTGTACCGGAATAAACACGTATAAAACTTAAAGCACCAGCTTCTTTATCACTTTGAATTTTAAAAACCAGAGCAAGAGCAGGAGCTTTTTTGTCATGTGGAATTGTAACTTCCGAATTGTCTTTAAGTTTATGTCCAATAACCGGCTGTCCTTCTATGGGAGATGGAAGAAAGTCAAGAACACCATCAAGTAGAGGCTGGACTCCAATATTCTTGAAGGATGCACCTACAAAAACAGGAACCAGGTTACGATTTAGTGTATTAACACGAATAGCATCCTTCAGCATTTTAGCTGGTATATTCTGTCCTTCAAGAAACAGATCGGTAATTTCTTCTGAATATTCCGAAATTTTATCCAGAAGTTTTTCATGCCACTCTTC
>DAOVSY010000436.1 GCA_030633365.1 Spirochaetaceae bacterium
CCTGTACTTTAACAGCCTTATACTCATCTTTCATATTTGTATCAACAAGAGACCCATTGGCCTTCAACTGTCGTCCATTAACAAAAACATTCATGACATTTTCCGGATTACAGTAAAGAACAAGCTGGGTAAAAATATTTTCTTTGTTTAATGGTGTCGGAAGCTGGGGTTTAATGGTAATAATATCAGCAGGGCTCCCTTTTTCCAATATGCCGCCCTTCTCCATTCTCATTCCTGCAGCACCATGACTGGTGGCCATATTAAAAACAGTCTCTGCAGGCATAATCTCCGGGTTTTCAAGATTGGCTTTGTGTAATAAAAATGCTCCACGCATAACCTCAAAAAAGTTGTTTATGTATCCATCTGTTCCAAGACCCACTTTAAGCCCCTTTTCAAGCATTGCCGGGACAGGAGCAAAGCCCCCTCCAACCTCACAATTGCTTAAAGGAAGATGAGCCATATTTACACTATGTTTTATCAGAGTGTCCATTTCGCCTTCAGTCAGCTTTACTCCCTGAGCAGCAAGAATGGGTTCCTCAAAAAAACCAAGTTCATCATAAAGATCCACAGGTAATTTATTATAATTTTTTAAACATAATTCGGGTTCATATTTGCTTTCCGAAAGATGCATCTGTATGCCAGCTCCTGTCTCTTTTGAAGCATCCATTGCCTTACGTATAAAATCTTTCGAACATGTAAAAGTGGTATGGATACAGATCATTCCTGAAATAAGAGGATGATTTTTATATTTTGTATAAAAGTTTCTGTTTTCTTCAATAGCAAGTAAACCATTTTCTTTACTTAACCTTTCCGAGGCTTCAAAGGAAAGAATGGCTTTTATACCAACATCTTTTAGAGCTTCTGCTTCTGCTTCAAGGGCTCCGGGTATAGCCATAGGGGCTTCTAGAATATCACAAAGAGCAGTAACTCCGCTGTCAATAAGTTCATAAGCCATAGCCCTTGCTGTTACAGATATCATTTTATTATCAAGCCTGTCCTCGACCTGAGGCCACCAGAAATCCTCCAGAAAGCTTTTAAAATCTTCTATATCAGAAGGTACAGAAATTCCATGGGAAATTACACCATAGAGATGCATATGGGCATTTATAAAACCAGGAGAGATGATCTGGTCTCTGCAGTCGAATACTTTAAAATCAGGATAATTTTTTAGAAGAGATTCATTTGAACAGATTTCAATAATTATTCCTTCTTCTTCTGCCAATCCTGAATTTTCCATGACTATACCATCACCAGCTAATAAAAATTTGCCTAAAATGAGTTTTCCCATTTATCTTCCTCTGTACATTTGTATATACATGCTACAATTTCAACATATAGCACATGTACGTACAAATGTCAAATGAATAATTTTTATTATGGAGGTTAATTAAATTACTTTTGTATTGACAACAATACAACCACAGACTTAGCCCCAACAACATATTCATCCTGATTTTCCAGATATACTTCATTACCAAAGATGGGAATATCTTCTTCTCCTGACATAGCTGTATCAATAGCCCTATACCATGATGTTTCTTCCGGAGGGGAACAAATTTGAAAGATCTGATCATTCATACTTGCATTAAACATAAGATAAAAATCATTATCATCCTTATCTGCATTAATTTCAGCTTCTGTTCCATCAAGTCTGTATGCCAGACAATGATCCATATTATCCCAGTCAGCCAGGTTTCCATCCTGGTCATACCAGGTAATATCCGGTATTGCATTAAAAGTAGAATCTTTTCCAAGATAGAATTCCGGTCTGTGAAAAGCAGGATGCCTTTTTCTGAAATTAATCAGTTTCTTTAAAAATGTAAAATTATCAATATTTTCTTTTTTAAGATTCCAATTATACCAGGAAACTTCATTATTCTGGCAATATGCATTGTTATTTCCGCCCTGGGTTCTAAGAAATTCATCTCCACCAAGTATCATCGGGGTGCCAAGAGACAGCATAAGTGTTGCCATTAGATTTTTTGCCTGTCTACGACGAATAGCAAGAATTTGAGGATTATGACTTACTCCTTCCTCACCATAGTTAAAACTAAGATTATTATCTCCTCCATCCCGGTTATCTTCACCATTTGCTTCGTTATGTTTAGTATTATAGCTAACAAGATCATAAAGGGTAAAACCATCATGGGAAGTGATAAAATTAATTGAATGAAATGGTTTTCGACCATCTTTCATATATAAATCAGAACTACCAGTCAGTCTGGTTGCCAGAACATGAACCAGTCCCTTATCTCCACGCCAGAAACTTCTTACATCATCACGGAATTTGTCATTCCACTCTGCCCATCGGCCACCAGGAAAAGATCCCACCTGATAGGCACCTCCTGCATCCCAGGCTTCTGCGATTATTTTTGTATTTCTTAAAACAGGATCTTCTGCAATTCCTTCAAGTATAGGAGGGTTTTCCATCATATTTCCATCCTGATCTCTTCCCAGAATCGATCCAAGATCAAAACGGAATCCATCAACATGCATTTCAATTACCCAGTAATGAAGACAGCTTCTGATAATTGAACGTACTATGGGATGATTACAATTAAGAGTATTTCCACAACCTGAGTAATTTCTGTAAAATCGTTTATCTTCTGATAATATATAGTACAGATTATTATCCCACCCGCGAAATGAAAGAGTAGGACCAAGTTCACTCCCTTCTCCGGTATGATTAAAAACTACATCCAGAATAACTTCAATCCCTGCTTTATGCAGCTCTCTTACCATTTCCTTAAATTCCATTACCTGATTACCATTTTCACCTGAACTTGAATAACGGCCCTTTGGTGCAAAAAATGATATAGGATCATAGCCCCAATAATTTTCAAGAACTTCATTGGTAAAAGGATTTATCTTATTAACACTGTTTAAATCAAATTCAAAAATTGGAAGAAGTTCAAGACTCGTTATCCCCAGGTCTTTAAAATAAGGAATCATTTCTACAA
>DAOVSY010000124.1 GCA_030633365.1 Spirochaetaceae bacterium
GAAAACACCAAAATATGTTAGTAACACACTTGCAGAAATAATACTTCCAAGTAGAAGATGACCAGATCCATTTATAAACAACAGGGAAAGAAAACCTGTCAGAGTTGAAATTGCAGTCAGAGATAAAGGGAAAACCAGCTTTCTCCTGACATGAAATTTATCTCTGTTTCCCGGGGCATAAAATATGTGATAAAAATAATGAATAATGTAGTCACTTAACAGACCAAGGCTAAATATGGGAATTAACAGAATCATGGGAGAATTTTGTACTCCCATGAATCTTACAAAACTATATGAGGCAAAAACTGATATAATAATTAGTAACCATGCAATAACAATGGCTTTAATATTTTTAAAACTGAGAAAAACTACCATTACAAGAATTAAAAGTAATGGTAGAAAAACAAGGATATCATCTGTAAGAAGTATTTCTGTTTTAGCTACTATTGGTGATTTCCCAGTATATTCAAAGGAAATATCAGAATAGTTTAACTTAATATCCATAAGAACACTATCTATATCTGCAGGAGATATCTTATATCCAAAATATATATAAAAAAGCAATGAACTTTTGGAATCATTTATGTATGGTTTAAGTTCAGGATGTTCATCAATAATTCCTGGTAAATCAGTAAAAAAAACTTCTGTTCTTTCTTTTTTTCCGGGAATAATAGGACTGATATATATTTCAAACTCATCACTTCTGACAGTATTTGCAGTTAAAATGGAATCAACCTGAGTAACTCCCTTAATATCAATAAAATCAGCATTTAAGCTCTCAAGAAGTTCTATTGTTTCTTCATTAAAAAAAGAGATATTACTATTGTTAAGATCAATAGTGGCAATTACCACATTCCTTTGGGGAATAAGAAGCTGGCTGTCAGCTTCCTGATAGGGCTTTACAACGTTTCCAGTATCGGAAGGGACTAAAATAAATGCAAATATAGCGAGTATTATTACAATAGAAGCAAAAAAAACTTTCTTCACATATTCATCCTAAACAAAAATATATCTCCATTATGTACAATAAGTTAAAGTTAAACTCAAAGAACACTGAAGCTGGATTCATACTGTATAAAAACACAGAATCAATCAAGTACTGCATCTAAATAATTAGTATATACCTAATGATAGATATTAACTAAAAATTTACCAAAACATATTAAGTAGATAGTGAATTAACAATGATCTATAATATCTACGGCTGTTTTAATACCATCAGTAGCACTGGAAATAATTCCCCCTGCATAACCGCTCCCTTCCCCGGATACATACAGATTGGAAAAGCCCTCACACAAGCCTCCTGCACCCCGCAGGACCTGAACAGGAGCAGATGTTTTACTTTCAAGACCCATAATCATCCCTTCATTAAAGTCCTGAAGTTTGCGTGAAAATACTTTAAGCCCATCTCTAAGGGCTTCAGATATACTGCCTGGCAGCATTTCCCAGAGTGGAGCAGGATTTAGTTTCAAAGGATAACTTGTTCCGGAAGCAGAAGGAACTGAAGGGGACGCTGTTGTTTCTAAAAAATCCTTTATTGTACAGGCTGGTGCACTGTACTTATCTGAATAAAAACTCCGCTCAAGATTCTCTGTCCAATTTAGAGCTTCTTCTGCAGAGACTTTTTTTCCCAGCAATTTCTCAAGATTAACAGCTGCAACCAGGGCGGAATTGGCAAATTCACCATTTCTGGCGTAATTACTCATGCCATTTACAATATTAGTATCCTGATAAGCAGTAGCAGGAACAATTGTTCCCCCGGGACACATACAAAAAGTATAAACAGGTAATAGATTGTTATTATTTGAAGTAAGACGGTATTCAGCTGCTTTAACTCCAGGCAGAGAAGATACTCCCCATTGAGCTACATTTATCAACTCCTGTCTATGTTCTATCCGTGATCCCAGGGCATAATTTTTTACACGGAATTCTACTCCATGTCTCATAAGCATTCTATATGTTTCATATGAAGAATGTCCTGATGCGACAATCAGGTAATCCAACTCATACTGCATATTTTTAGTTTGTACAGAATGCACAAAACCATCTTTTATGGTCAGATCCTCGGCAAATCTTTCAAACTCGATGGTTCCTCCGTTCCTCAAAAACTCATGACGAAGATTTTTTACTATAATCTTTAAATTATCACTGCCAAGATGGGGATGAGCAAGATATTTTATCTCTTCAGGCGCTCCTGAGCGAATGTATGCATCCATAATAAATGCCCGTTCCTGTGAAATTCGTTTAGATCTGGAAGTTAATTTCCCATCAGAAAAGGTTCCTGCTCCACCCTCTCCAAAAGCATAGTTGGCGTTGGAATCAAAAATTCCCGTTTGCTCAAAACTTGCAATTCTTTTTCCACGGGAATCCACATCTGCGCCACGTTCAAGAATTGTTACTGTAAATCCAGCTTTCTGGAGATAAAGTGCAGAAAACATTCCCGCAGGACCACTGCCAATAATAACAATCTTTTTATTTCGTTTTTTGTATGGAATGGTAAACTCTTGATCTGAAATAAAAGTATCTCCCCTTAAATCTTCAGAAAAAATCCGTACATTGAGTAACCAGTAAATATTCCCTTTTTTTCTGGCATCCAGACTCTTTTTGAGAATCTCAAATGAAAAATCATTTAGATTAATTTTCTTCGAGATAATTGTTTGAAGTTCATTCTCAGAATAATCAGTTGGAAGTTTAAGAGAAAGATCTTTGTAATTCATACAGAGTATTATAGTGACAGAACCTGTGTTGGGAAAGGAATAGAGTTATGATTTACAAATTATAATCTCAACTGGTAGCCCAAAAAGTTTTTTTATTTCTTTATACTGAATCTTAAATCCAGTATCTTCAACTGACTGACCAACATAGATCGGTCTACAGTCTGCATATTTTGGGAATTTTCTATGAGCCCATTCATACAGCTTAACCATGACCAAAGCCGCATCCTCTTTTGACATACTGACTAAACCAAGTCTTCCCTGTGGTTTCAAAACCCGTTTAATCTCATTAAGAACTATTGGGATTTCAGGTGTATCAAAAAGTTCAAGAGTAAAACTCATAAAAACTGCATCAAATTTGTCTACTTTATATGGAAGACTTACTGCATCACCACATTTAAGCTCAACCCGGTTTAACAGATTAGGCTTTTTTAGTCTTTTTTCTGCCACTTTAAGCATTCCGGAAGAGATATCAATACCATAGATTTTGCCGGTTTCTCCTAATAATTTTGCCATCTGTTTGAGAGACTGACCAGTTCCATATCCTATCTCCAGTACATGTTCACCAGCTTTAATGTTTAAATGCTTTAAAGCTATAGCTGTATACTTTGCTTCGAAAGTACCTGCAAATAGATCATAGGTCCTGCTCATTTTAGTATAAGTTTTTTCTGCGTCATTTTTGCTTCGATATACTCTTGATATTTTTTCCTGGCTGCTATCCGGGTCCACTTAACACTCCTTCCCTTATAAGTTAGCCTTTTCCAGATCAAGAAGCCATTTTTTCCGATGCAATCCTCCACCATAACCTGTAAGACTTCCATCAGCACCTATAACCCTGTGACAGGGAATAATTACAGCAATTCGATTATGTCCATTGGCAGAGGCAACTGCTCTGACTGCCTTGGGATTTCCCAAAGCCACAGCTTGCTGTTTATAGGAACGTGTTTCACCATAAGGAATATCCTGCAGTCCTTTCCAAACCGATTGTCTGAACTCTGTACCTGGAGTATCCAATAGAACAGAAAATGTTTTACGTTCCCCAGCAAAGTATTCCTTCATCTCCAGTTGAACATGATCAAGATGAGGGTTTTCTCCAGGGAGAATAACTGCATTTAACCGTTTTCGCAGATCCTTAAACTCTGTTTCAAGCATTCTGCGATCGGTAAATTCAAGAAGGCAAATTCCCTTTTTACTGGCACAGGCAAACATAGGTCCCACAGGACTTGTAAATCGAACAATATTTAGAACCACTTTATCATTGGTATTTGTTGGAGGATCACCAAAAACAGAACGATAGCTGTCGTTAAAACCGCTTAATGACTCATAGCCACTGTCAAATGCTGAGTCTGTAACAGAATTTCCACTGTTTATACTGTTAAAGGCTGAATTAATTTTGAGCTGTCTGTGATATGCATGAAAAGTCATATTATGATGTTTTTTAAACCATCTGCTAATCTGACTGGGTTCAATACCCCTCTGCCTTAGATCATAGTCCTTAATTTTTAAATATGGGTCCTGATGCAGTTCTTTTATAATATCTTTTATATATTCGGGTGTCTCATCCAGTTTTTCCATGGGTTTACAGACCTTACAGGGTCTGTATCCATTTTGAAGAGCCTCCTGGGTAGTATCATAGAAAATGACATTCTCCTGTTTTGGTTTTCTTGCCCTGCAGGAAGGTCTGCAAAATATACCTGTTGTTTTAACAGCTGTTATAAAGATGCCTTCGTAATAAGTTTCTTTTTTTCCGATGGCATCATATTTTTCCTGAAATGTTAAATTCTGCATAATTGGAACTCCCATATTATTTATATCATGAATTTACCACCGAGAGGTATTTTCTACTACCGAAAATTTGACAAGTATCTTTTATAATTAAGTTAAATGGGGATGTATTATCAAATAAATAACTATGATAATTAAGGTGTTTAGATCTTACAAGATTTTAGTTTTCTCTTTGCTCTTTCGATGACCAGGCTTAGCTATAATTTCCAGATAAAATGATTCCAATTTAAGTTCTTCAGCTTTATCAATAAATTTATTTATTTCTGCGATATGAATAGGTTTAGCCTCCTGTTCTGTATGACCATACCTGCAATCAAAATCCCAGTAATCAACATTTTCCGGCAACACTTTCTTTTGTTCTCTTTTTATATACTTCTTAACATCCCTTTTTACTGCTTCAAATAATCTGTCAGCTTTGATTTTAGGGTGTGTCAAAATAAATGTTTTTTTCATGTTTATCCTAATAGAAACTAAATATTATTGCTGATATTAACTTATTTATGCTTATATGGCAACTCATATAATAATTATAAAAATATTGAGTCACTCAATTTTCCTACGTGTTATTCCTTGATTATATATTAATAATAACCTGGTAGGTTGATTGTATAAAACCAAAATCATAGATCTTTGTAGTAACATGCATGAGGGTTATATCCTGGGTCAAACCACCAAACAAGGATATGCCCTTACCAATAATGACAGGTGTTACAGTGATTGTAATATCGTTGATTAGTCCTTCTGCTAAAAATCTCCGGATTGTCATCCCTCCATCAATATATAAGCGGCTGAAACCTTTTTGAGAAAGGCGGTCAAATAATTCTTTAGGAGATTCTGACGAATGTTCTACTGTTTTTCTTAGATCTACCGGTATTTCTAGCGGTCGGCGACTCAATACAATTACAGTCTTATCACTGTACGGCCAGTGACCCATAGTTAAAACTTTTTCGTATGTGTTTCTACCCATTACCAGGGCATCAACAGAGTCCAGAAAGGGGACATACCCGCAGTCTTCACCTTCCGGAACCTTTGAATTTGCAGCATCAAGCCAATCAAGAGCCCCATCTTCTCTGGCTATAAAACCATCCAGACTGGTTGCAATAAATACTGATGCAATTAAACTCATAAATTTCTCCTTATTACACTCTCAATAGTTTTTTCTAAGCTTATCTATCCTCATATTAGTATTCATAGTTAGAAAAAAGTAAATGAAAGGTATTGGGTCAATTATAATACCTTAGTATATTTGTAAACATAAATATAGACGAAGAAAGCTTTTAATCTGAACTAAATTATGTATAATTAGAATATTACAGATTCAGGAGCTGATTTATGGATTTACATGAACTTATTTTAGAAAGAGAAAGCATAAGATCTTATAATATAAACAGAAAAATACCGGAAGATATCTTAAAACGAATTCTGGAAGCAGGACGATTGGCTCCATCTGCTGGGAACAGACAACCCTGGGAGTTTTTACTTGTGTCTTCAGAAGAAATGCTGGAAAAAATTAGAGCATGCTATACTCCAGCCTGGTTTCAGAATGCACCACATATCCTTATAGTAAAAGGATATAAGGATAAGGCATGGACAAGAGCTGATGATGGGTATAATGCTCTGGAAACAGATCTGACTATTGCCATGGATCATATGATTCTGGCTGCAGAATATGAAAATGTCGGTACATGCTGGATAGAAGCATTTACTCCTGATATTTTAAGAAAAGCTCTTGGGCTCAAAGATAATGAGGAAATTTTTGCAATAACACCACTGGGTTATCCCATGGATGGATTCCAGAAAAAAGCAAATAAAAAAAGAAAGCCCTTTGAGGAAGTTGTTAAATTTATATAGGTTATAATTCTCTTAATTTAGAAAGGAATTTTTCTCTTAGTTTCAGAGGCATCCTTTTGTTAAAATCCAGGTTCTCAATAGTTTTTATATCTCTTGAAGCCTGAAACAACTGTTTTTTTGGCATTACCAAATTAGGAGGAACATTCAGCTCTTTGGCAATACTTTCCCTTATATCAAATATTTTTTTTAGCAATTCTTTTTCTGCAGATTTTAGATTTCTAAAATCCATTGATTTCATTATTCCAGGAATAGACTTTTTATCAAAATCCACTGATTTTTTTATTAGCAAAAATATAAAATCTTCAGTTTTATTTTCCTGACTCAATAATTCAAACATCTTTTCTTTTATAGCGAACAGATGTTCTACATCAGAAAGAGCATACTGCATTGCATCTGCTTCTATGGGTCTTCTGGTCCAGTTATACTGCTGGTACTTCTTTTTTTTGGATATGGTTATATTCAGTAATCGTGAAATAACCGCATCAAGACCCCTTCCCTCAAAATCCAGAATATCTACCATAAATTTTAAATCGTAAACTGCCTGCATTTTTATTCCATATTGTTTATAGACCAATTTACTGTCGGATGTTGCATCATAAAATATCTTCATGACTTTTCTGTTTTCAAGAGTTTTTGCTAATTCATCTCTACTTATATTAAATGGATCTATTACAAAATAGTTTCTGCCGTCAAATATTTGTATTAGACAGAGTTTTTCACCATAGACATGAAGATTAAATTCTCCCTCAAAGTCCATGGCAACTATTTCAATATTATTATTTTCCAAATGTTTTCTATATTCAATTAGATCTCTATTGGAAGATATCAGTGTGTATTCTTTCATAGCTATATTATGAGGAGTAAAATTGTAAAATACAAGAGATGATCTTTTTTAATTACTTACAGTAACAACATCATCTATATGTGTGACTATATTTTTGACCCTGTTTTGCCATAAGATACCAAACTGTTTCTTCTCATCAGCACTTGCCTCATTATACAAAACTTTTGGCATTAACTCCTGAATAAGGGGATCTCCGGGAATAAAATCCGGATGGTAATAAACATCCACAGAAGCTCCAGTATCAGTTCTTATAAAACGAACACTCGAACTAATATCTGCTTCAAATTTCATCAACGAATGTCTGACAAAATTACCACCTATCCCTTTAAAACCGGATGTTTCTGTAGCACCGGTAATATTTGAAATAGTATTGGCAATTACCCCGGCTACGCCATCATTGGGATCTTCAGAAAACTCTACTTTAATACCACCCCGTTGAGGTATTTCACTTCCATATAAAGCTTTTAAACCTTTCAAAGTCATTATGTAAGCACCGGCAATTGTAGGACAACTATGGCCTGCACTTTTTACAATTTCAGTATAGGTAAATTCAATCAACCCTTCCTCAAAAGTACCTAAAAAATCTGATAGATTATCTTTTAAAATTATAGTTTCCACATCATCAAAAAAAGTTGGATATTGCATTGTTACTCCTAAGGTTGCATTTAAGACAATAACTTACTAAAATAGTTAGTTTTAGTCAAATAAATGTTGTCTCGATCACTTCGATACACGACTTCGTCGCACTCAGTGACCGAAGAAGAGCAAAAAAGCCTTAGTAGCTGTGAGGAACTTCGTTCCCTGAGTGATTGTAAATTTCTGAGAAATATTCCACACCAGCACAGAGTACAAAACAATAGTATCGAAGGGATCGCTGTTTACTATAATTGTATGTTAAAATCCTATTAAGGAGATCAAACTGAA
>DAOVSY010000557.1 GCA_030633365.1 Spirochaetaceae bacterium
AAAAAAACGACAGGTGCTTTCAGTGAATTGGTTAGCTTATATGATCTGATGTTTAATAAAGCAGACTTGAGAGACAGGGTTGCGGCTGAAGTCACAGATTCAGTAAGCAGAAAAAAAGTGTCAGGTTCAGGAGAAACTTTAGAAAGATATGAATCCGACTGGAAAACAATTGAAACAGAAATGACAAAACTAAGAGATTTCTACCCGGATATAAATCTTGCAGACACCGGTACTGAAGAAGGAAAGGCATTCCTGGAATCTGCAAGAGAAAGAATTCTGGATGAGGCAGGAAAAGGGATTGTAAGAGGTCTGTGCTTCTGGGAAAATGAATTAAGCGGTGATGAAGATATACGCTCACCTTTCAAAGACCTATACGCGCAATGGTACGGGTCTGAAGATACAAAACAAACAATGAAAAACTACAACTTTCGAAACCTTCCTTTATTAATTGCTCGTGAATACAATACCGTTTTCGGAGATTATCCTGAAGAGTTCTATAACGACTTTCAGAATACAGCTGTAAACGGCCTGGACTCCTTGATTAAAGAAGCAGATAAAAATGATGGAGAGTTTGATGAAGGCCGTGCCGAGATTTTAAAATCATATCTGCTGAAAGATTTAACATATGATGAACTCAGGCTTTTGCCGGAACTGCATAAAAAGATATGTTATGTCAACGATAATTACCAGGATATATCTGAAGCAGTAATATCAGAAATAGCAATATCTGAGAAGTTCGGATTATGCTGATCCAGATATCTCATAAACTGTTTTTTCGCTTTTTCCTGAATTCGCTGATAAATACAATAAACAGGCAGGCTTACAGAAGCCGTCTCATGATTTCAGGAACCGAAGATTTTACTGATTCTAAAATTCCAATTTTATCAAAAAGCTCTTTCAATTGTTTCTCACTTTCTGCCTCAATCTCAACTGATGGTTTCCATCCTTTTATATCCTCTATGAAAATTCTATTATCATTCAGTTGATATTGCCAACCATCCCTTTCATACTCAAATCCTTTCTGGAACTCTGGAAGTTTTTCTTTGATAAAAGCAAAAGATTCTTCTTCAGTATCAAATTCTTCTTTTAGAATTACCTTGCCTATCTTTCCGGTCTCTTTAAATTCGGTTTGTTTCCTGACAAGAATAACTTTTTTGGTCGGCCAATCACTTTTAATGTTTACTCTTATTCTTACGAAATCATTATTTAGATTATAATCTTCTTTTTTTGGAACAAAAATAATATCTTTTAGAATATAATGATCTTTGAATTGACCACCCAAAGATTCTACTGAAACTTTTGCATTTTCTATATTCTCAATTATAGCTCTTCCTTCAATCATATAACTTATTGATTCTATCATAATATAAAAATGTAACAGCCAGCCAGATTTTTTCAGCTTCGTCAAACGTTGCACCAAAGAAAAAAATAAAAAAAGAAAAGGGTTCTATCCCTTCACATACCTTCTGTAGAAGTCAGCGACAAAAATAGAGCCTGTAAACATCAGCGCAGGGAAACCTACAAGGACAAATACCATCAGTCCAAATATAATTGTCAGCGCATATGTCTTCAGTATCATGACAATATAATCCCCAAGGTTCTCTTTCATCGCCTTCAGCACACCGAATTCAAAATAAGATTCTACAGTCTGTTTCTTCATAAAGTTTACACCAAGCAAAGGCACAACGAAACAGCTAAAGAGGAAATTCACAATCTGCAAAAGATCCTGGCTTAGTATACCGACAACACCAATTACTACCATATAAACAATAGCAAACGGTATTGCCTTCAAAAACATCACAAACCCGAGCTTCATATCAGCCCCGAACTGCATTGTCGGCAGCTGCTCAAACTTACCTTCAAGGAATTCGTTTACAATCCGTACAGTATATCCTAAAAGTGCAAACCACCCAAAAATAGGCAAAAGTATCCACAACGCATTCAGCATCCCCTTAAGCCTGTTAAATGGATACTTAAA
>DAOVSY010000197.1 GCA_030633365.1 Spirochaetaceae bacterium
ATATTTCCTGCATAGCTCTTTTTAGAGGTTCAGAAACTTCACTGTATTTTTCAAAGTTTGCAAGAGGCTGTGAATACTGAATCATATCTTCCCAGAAATCAGCATAAGGAATAGTCTTTGCACCTTCAGTTTCAGACCATCCAGCTCTAGGAATAGTATCACCAGTTTCAATAATATTTCTTGAAGCCATTGAAGTTATGTAGTCAGCCAGTTTCCATGCCCAATCTTTTTTTGTGCTTGTTGAGGATACAACCCATGCCCAGCTTGTTGTTGAAATTGCAGGATCTTTTCCAGGGTAACTTGGATATGCAATTGGCATAAAATCAGTTCCATCTGTTACGTCTTCGAAATTCTTATACCATCTTCCTGGACCCCATTGTCCTCCTACAGTTATAGAAAATTTTCCAGTAGGAAAACCTTCGTTGTAATAATCAAGACTTGCAGCAATGTTTGAATCTGCTACACCAAGATCAAATCTTTTTTGAATTTCTTCCATTGCCTTAATACCTTCAGGACTATTTACAACACATTCTGTTTGAGAATCATTAAGGATAGAACCACCAAGTTCTCTGATAATTGGTTCAAGTTCAAGCATATACCAGGCAGCGGAATGTTCAAATGGAAATGACATAGCCTGTCGTGTAATTCTGTCCCCATTTTTTTGTACAAGTTTAGCAGCTACTTCATAAACTTCGTCCCATGTTTTTGGGTAATCTTTTTCAGGATCAAGACCAGCTTCTTTAAAGTGCTTTGCCTTGATTATATATGTATAGATATTAAACTGAAAAGGAAGTCCATAATAAGTATTTCCAATTTTATAGGAATCCAAAGCTCCAGGAGCCCATTGTGCTTCCAGATCACTGTAAGAAGATAAACCTAAAGCTTTTAAAGCAGCTTCATCCAGTGGTGCCATAGCTCCATTATCAGCATAGGAATATAAATTCCTGTATGATAATCCATAAATATCAGGTGCCTGTCCAGAAGCAATTGCTGTAGGTATCTTTTTGATATACTCAGCATGAGGAATTGATTCTATAACAATTGTAACTCCAGGGTTAGCTGTTTCAAATTCTTTTGCATATTCAGCAAAAAGTTTTCCCTGTGCTCCATCAAGGGGCATGTGATGCCACCATTTTAGAGTAATTTCACCACTTTTTTCTTCACTATCTCCTCCTGCAAAAACAAATGCAGAACTTAGAATTAGAATAAGCAGTACTACCATAATTTTTTTCATATTAAACCTCCATAGGAATTAAAACGTTTGAAAACGTTATTAAAAGAATAATACCATGCTTATTGAAATTGTCAAGTAAAAATTCAAACGTTTTAAAACAATTACTTGATTTAATGCCTTTTTTCAAATATTCTAATGTATATGGTAACAATAAAAGATATTGCCAGGGAATTAAATCTTTCCTATTCAAGTATTTCTCTTGCTCTTAATGATGATCCAAGAATAAAAAAAGAAACGAGAGAACGTGTAAAGCTGAAAGCTGAAGAAATGGGATATCAACGGAATGCACAGGCAAGAGCACTTGTTATGAATAAAAGTGAGATGATTGGTTTCATACTTCCTGATATTGAAAACCCTTTTTTTGCATCATTAATTCGCGGTGCAGAGGAACTCGCATTTGAGAAGGGATTTAATCTGGTAATATGTAATACAAACTGGGATAATGAACTGGAAGCAAAGCATTTAAATCTTGTAATTGAAAGAAAAATTGATGGTATACTGCTTGTATCCTGTAATGAACCAAATCCAACTCTCGAAAGAGTACTTTCCTTAAAATTACCACTTGTTTTTGTAAGTTCCCCATATCCTGAAGCAGAAGCAAATTTTGTAGGAACAGATTCTGAACATGGCGGATATCTTGCTGCTAAACATCTTCTTGATCTTGGTCACAGAGAGTTTGTTGTTATTGGTGGCCAGTTTAATAGTGAAGCAATAATACAACGATTCAATGGTTATAAGAGAGCTCTAAACGACTATAATATTATTCTAAATAAGGATGATGTTATATTAGGAGATTTTAGTGTAAATTCAGGTTTTAAAAGTATTAAGAATTTATTAAAGAGGAACAGAAAATTTACGGCAATTCTTGCTTTTGATGATTTAATTGCAATTGGTGTTTTGAATGGTATAAAAGAATCAGGGCTTAGTATACCCCAGGATATTTCTGTTATTGGCTTTGATAACATTGAGGCCTCTTCCTTTAAGGGAATTGATCTTACGACTATATCAATGGATAAAAGCAGTATGGGTAGATTAGCAGTAGAAATTTTACTGGAAGATTTGAATTGTAAAAATAAGCAGTGTGATATCAATAATATTGTACTTGATCAGGAACTTATAATTCGTCAATCCACTGGTCCAGTCAAAGAGTAAAGAATTTTAAATTCTCCATTATGATTAAACAGAATCGACAATAGTTTTTACCAGAGTAAAATCTGATTCAGCATTTATATCTTCTATATAAATATCACCCTGTTCATTAATAACATCAAGGGTTATATTTTTGCTAAGACTTTTGGAGACAGTTCCGATTGCCTGTGTATATGATTTTACAAGATTGCTAAGTTGATCTTTAGCATTTTCCAGATTCAAATTATTGTTACGATCAATTCGTATTGCCCCAATACCCAAATTAAGAGGTTTTTTTCTTTTTATTGCTTGCTCCACATAAAATGAAAGGGGTTCATTATCAGCTTCCAGTTTTATTATAAATTCAGGGCAGACACTTAGTTTAAAGTCTATAATTTCAGCTAATAAATCCGGAATTTTGTCATTATTGTCTATATCATTATTATTTGTTTTTGGATAAGAATCACCTCTATAATTAGAAACAAAAATTCTATTACCCCAGTGATAGTTATTGATTAGTTGTAAAACAGGACGGGCGGCAGTATTTTTAAAAAGATCTGGTCCAATAAAATTGGGTGATCCGGATGCATCAGAAAATTCAATTAAAATATTTGTGAATTCCTCTGTAAAATGATCACACCATGGAACAAATATTTGTTTTGTAACATGATCAAGAAGTTCTTCTACAAATTCAGGATCTTCTATAAGAGCCATAATCAAACTTTCCTGTCCAAAGATATCTGCAACAAGACTATATGGGGCAGGGAGATGAACAACTGGTGCTTCGTTTGTCAGATATGTAAAAAATGACATCATTTCATCCATAATTATAATAACTTCATTTTTCATATCAGGATAATTAATATTTTTCCAGTTTGTTTTATCTATAAGTGGTTTTCCTACAGCTACACTGGGAGCATAGTGATCAGGATATGTAGTTGATTGTCCAAGACTTTCTGCACCAAAAGCATAAACAGGCCAGTGAAGAGTTAATTTACGAATCCCTAACATTAGCTGAGTTATAAGTGTGGTGCGCACATAACGTTTTGGATCACCTTTATAGAAATCTAATGATGTAATACCATATAATTTATTTAAGAGTGTCAGTGTTGTCATATGAAGAGATGTTCTAATATTTACTGTATTTGCAGGCTCTTTTACTATGAAATACGAATCATATTCTCCATCAATTACAGCATCAAATAGCGATTTTAATTTTATTGCAGCAATTTCATCACCGGACTGCCATTTTGTTAGGAGTTTGATACCTTCAGTAAACAATTCATCTTTATTAAATATTTTGGTATTTTTATTCATAAGAAATATATCCTTAAATATATATAATAATATCTAGTGCAAATTCAAACGTTTGAACAACAAGTTTTCATATGTTAACATGTTTTTAATGATTGTCAAGTAAAAATTAAAACGTTTAAAATTTAAAGAATTAAAATATTCTATTTTTTTGAAGTAAGAATCACTTTTGCCCTATAATAACTAGTAGGTATTAAAAAAAAAGGAAAAAAAGTATGAAAAAAGAAAAATGTATTGTTTTTGACTTTAAACAGGGGAAAAGAAAAAATACGGCATATTATCATTATAAAAATGGTCAGCTGGATCTGGATCTTGAAATTGAGGTAATGTCTCCTGAACCTGTATATGGTAGTAATATTCTTGAATTTAAAGAGTTAATTAAAAATGATAGCACATGCTTAAAAGACCATGTTCCAATTTATACAGCATAAAAGAATAGAAAATTATTTAATTATTCATTTATACCTATCAGATCATTAAACATCTTAATAATCTGAGTTCCCGTGTTTTCGGAAAGAAAAAAGTTTTTATTTGTAAATGTAGAATATGACAAATACTCTGAGTCAATTTTTTGAAAGATTTCAAAACTTTCATTAAGGTTTTTACCACTTAGCTCTATTTTAAATAAAGCATCTTGTTTATTAAAATTATTATTTTCAATATAAGTATTAAATCTGGAATTAGAAAGGTACCTAATATTTTGTTCCAATTTTTCTATTTTTATTGGAGAACCAGTTGAAGTTACCCATATATCTTTATTATTTTCTCCTACTGATTTTATTAAGATGTAGTTTAAATCCAAAGAAGAGAGCGTAATTCTTTCAATATCCGTGATATCAAAACTTGTGACTCTTTTATCCAGGAGTTCGTTTTTGCTTAAAGCAAATAAACTATTTAAATCCCCACTTACTGTATATACATTTTTATTTTCAGGGATGCGAATATAAGTAAAATTCCCTGTAGAATTTAGACTGCCTAAAATTAATTTTCTTTTGGGATTATTTTCATCTTCTATATCAGTAAAGGCACTAATAGTTAAATATTTACCATCATCCAGGCCATAGTTAACATAATTACCTGAGTCAGATACCATATCTATAAAATTGGGTTTTCTAAGAAAAGATATCATTTCTGTAACCTTTGAAGGTTCTACACGTAAATTATCAGAGCTGAATTTCCATATATCATTATCAGAAAATAATTTATAAGTTTCTGATAACTTATTTATTTCAATTAATTTAATTTCTTCTTCCATATTTTCAAATACAGGAACCTGGTAGTGTATTTTTCCAGTACTATTTATTCCAAGATATAGTCCTAATATTAATATAACAGCAACAGGTATAATTACTTGTTTTCCAATTTTCATAGTTATATATCTCTCCTGAATAACAGTTCTATTTTTTTCTTTCTTGATCTCCATAGAAACCATGATACCAGTCCTGCAAGGATTACTATAATTGGTATTCCAATAACAGCAAACCCTTTAATAAAAGATCTTTCCTCAGGGCTTGTTTCTCTTAATGGGTTAAATGTCTGTCCCTTGCTTCTCATTTCTGCAAAGTCATCTCTATCATTTAGTTTATCTATTATATTATAAATAAAAACAGAATTAGGAGATATTCCGGATTGATCCAGTATGTTATCCATTAGAACGGTGGAGGTTCCAATTACAAATACTTTTCCAGTTTTTGTTTCTGAAATAAAATTGTCATTTTCAAATATAGATGTAGAACTAATAAGACCTTCACCTTCGGTAAGAGGCTTTTCTGGAATCTCTTTTTCTGTAAAATAGCTAGTAATATTACCGTCTATAAGAGCTGCAAGAGGAAAACTGGTTTGATCTTCTTCGATTGGAGGAAAAATCATCATTGGATTGTATAGATTTATGTCGTCACTCATTTCCCAGCTTTTATTTGATGAGTTAAAAAGGATTTCAACATTTTTTGATTCATTTATATTTTCATCAATAACAAGTGGAGATGTATTTAAAAGTATCAGTCCCTTAATATTTTTCAAAAAAGGTAGTGATCTGTTTATATTTTCTGATTTAATTTCCGGAGCAAAATAAAATGTAGTTTCTGATAAACCTCCGGCAGAATCCCTGCCTATTTGCTTGTAACAGTTTTCATCCAATACATAGGAATTACTAATTTCAACACCATAATGTTTAATTAGATTTTCCAG
>DAOVSY010000467.1 GCA_030633365.1 Spirochaetaceae bacterium
ATCATTTATGGTTACCTTTATACCTACAATAGGGAACCCTATTAAAGATCCCTTATCAAGAGATGCTTTAAATCCTTTATCGCAAGCAGGAATATATTCTGTTGGAATAGAACCACCCTTAATTTTGTTAATAAACTCATATTCGCCCTCTTCAAGAGGCTCAACAAATCCAGCAATTCGACCATACTGGCCTGAACCACCAGACTGCTTTTTATGAGTATAGTTAAACTCAGCCATTTTACTAATGGCTTCCCGATAGGCTACCTGGGGTTTACCAATTTCAACCTCAGCATCATACTCACGTTTCATTCTTTCAACATATACTTCAAGGTGAAGTTCACCCATTCCCTGTATAATAGTTTGATTAGATTCTTTATCAACAAAGGTTCTAAAAGTAGGATCCTCTTTTGTAAATCTATTTAAAGCCTTTGCCATATTATCTGCAGCTTTTTTATCTTTAGGAGCAATAGAAAGACTAATTACCGGAGCAGGAACAAACATACTGGTCATGGAATAATTTAGTCCAGTCTGTACAAATGTATCACCGGAAGCACATTCCACTCCAAAAAGAGCAGCTATATCGCCATGTTCTGCCTCAGTGATGTCTTCCATATGATCAGAATGCATTTTAATTAAACGGCCAACCTTAAACTTCCTTCTGCTTCTGGTATTGTAAAGTTCGCTTCCCTTCTTAATAATACCCTGATAAACACGAATATAAGTAAGCTGTCCATACTGTCCATCCTCAAGCTTAAAGGCAAGAGCTACATTTTCTTTGGTTTCTGTTGATTCAAGAATAATCTCTTTTTCTTCATTATCCAAATCAAGTGCGATATTTTTAATCTCAGTTGGATCCGGTAAATATCTGGTTGTTGCATCCAGAAGTGCCTGAACACCCTTGTTTTTATAAGCTGAACCAAGACATACAGCTGTTAATTCCTGAGAAAGTGTTCCTCTTCTTATTGCATCATGAATAAGATCCTCAGTGACAGCTTCTTCCATCATTGCTTCCATTAGTTCATCAGAAAACATGGAAATAGCATCAAGCATCTCTTCTCTTTTTTCCTCTGCATCAGCTAGAAGGTCATTTGGTATTTCAACCATCTCAATATCTTCACCATCTTCGCCTCTAAAGTAAACAGCCTTCATAGTTACAAGATCTATAATACCTTCATGTTTTTCTTCCAAACCAATAGGAAGCTGAATCATTACAGCATTATGACCTAATTTTTCAACTAACTGATCTTTAACTTTGAGGGGATCTGCACCAGTACGGTCACATTTATTTACAAATGCAATTCGTGGAACATTATACCTCTTCATTTGACGGTCTACAGTAATGGATTGAGACTGTACTCCAGCAACTGAACATAGTACCAGAACAGCACCATCAAGAACTCTTAAAGCACGCTCAACTTCAATTGTAAAATCAACATGTCCAGGAGTATCAATAATATTTATATCAAAACCCTTCCAGTTAACACTGGTTGCAGCTGAAGCGATTGTTATTCCCCGCTCTTTTTCCAGCTCCATTGAGTCCATGGTTGCACCAACTCCATCCTTTCCACGAACTTCGTGGATTGAATGTATTCTTTTACAATAAAATAAAATACGTTCAGTTAAAGTTGTTTTACCCGAGTCAATATGGGCACTAATACCAATATTTCTCATTTTAGAAATATCTGTCTTCATAGAAAATTATACCTCACATAATATAGATAGCCCCCGATTCCCCTTGAAGGCTGTGTGTTCTCATGTTATTATTGAACAGTTAAAGAAAAGATCTTAAAGCAGATTTAGCCTGACTTACTATTCAGGCTGGGATTCTACCGTAAAAATACGTAATATTCAATCCCCTGAGACTTGTAATGGGAAAAAATATATAGCTATACGAAGAATAGATATAATTAATCAAACAGGGTAAAAAATGAGCTTTGATCATACAAATCTTCTCCTGGAAGCAGGAAATCTATTAAATAATGCAAAATCAGAAAACGAAATTACCGAAATTCTTGTAAAGTATGTTAGTAGTGCACTTCAACCTGATTTAATTTGTTTTTATCAAAATCAAAAATCAACTAAAAATTATAAACTTACAACAAAAAGAGGTTTTCAGGAAGTTCCGGATATTCTGCAAAACAAATCTGAACTCTCAATTTTTCTTTCAGAGTCAAAAGAACTTGTATGCTTAAATTCGAGAAAAAATAGCCCCTTCAAAGAATTACTACTAACAAATTCTATGAACAGTGGTCTGGCTATAGCAATTATTATCAATAATCAAGAACTTGGAGTCATGATTGTAAACTCATTTCGACCTTTATTCTTTAAAAAAAAGGATTTGGTTTTTCTTGAAAATTTAGCTTCTATTATAAATAATATAGATTTTAACATGCTTTTTAATGCAACCTTAGGAGTTTGAAATGAATTATCTGATATCTGTTTTTAAGGAACCTTCTATAGTTGGAATATTATTCTTAATTGCAGGAATATTCTTAATAGTTTTATTACTGATTTATCTCACAATTAAACGTAAAATTAGAATAGATATAAATTATCAAATTGAAAAACTGAATATTATGGAAAAGAATATTTCAATAAACTATCCTGATTGGTTTCTACTGTTTTATAGTAATTATATTGAAAAATTATCAATAAAACACGGTCTCAATCTTCCTGTCATTCTGGGACTGGATAAAATATGGATAAAGCAACTAAACAAAAATGTAAAT
>DAOVSY010000589.1 GCA_030633365.1 Spirochaetaceae bacterium
CCTTCTGAAAGGTAACGCCTATACCATTCATAGAACGTGCTTCGGGGTATCCCAAGTTCATCAAGCGTGTTTAACGTCTAAAGCAATTGGACAGATTTTTCTATAAAGCTAAGAGATACTTTTTACAATTTAAAATTATTGATACTGATAATTTTCATGAACTGTTGAACTGTTGGAAACTCGATTAGAGTTTTCAATATTTCAATAGTTGTTTACTGGTATTTCTGATACTTGATTTATTTTCCTCCTTTCTTTTATAGTTTCAATTTTAACATTCATTCTTTGGTTCAGAATTTCTTTATGCCTGCCAAAATAAACATCGGCAGGAGTTACATTCTTCAATGATTCATGATACCTTTCATTGTTGTAATAATCAACAAAAGATTCAAGTTTAGCCCTCAAATCATCTGGATAGAAATAGTTCTCCAGTTTGACTACATTTTTCATTGAACGGTGGTAGCGTTCTATTTTTCCCTGCGTTTGAGGATGGTATGGAGCTCCTCGCACATGTCCCATCTGCTCTTCTTCCATAAACTTTTTGAACTCGTTGGAAACATAACAGGAACCATTGTCTGACAATAAACGAGGACGATTATCTTCTTGTAAACCTGTTTTTTGCAAGGCGTTTCCAACTACCCTCATAGCATCAGCCGATTCCATGTTTTTACACAACTCCCAGGATATTATGTAACGGGAATAATCGTCCATGATAGTTGCCAGAAAATACCAACCCCAGCCAATAATCTTAAAGTAGGTAAAATCAGTCTGCCATTGTTGGTGAACACGAATCGTTTTATCTTTAAACTCATTGGCTGCCGCCATTACAATCCATGCTGGGCTGGTTATCAACCCTCGCTCTTTCAATATCCTGTAAACACTCGATTCGCTTATAAACCACCCTTGTTTGTCGGTGATATGAAACGCAAGTTCCCTGGGTGAAAGCTCTGTCATATCCAAAGCAGTTTCTACTACCTTCTTCTTTTCTTTTTCAGGAATTTTATTCCAAAATGTACTTCGTACCGGAATTTTTGGTTTTAACCCATCGAATCCTTCTGAAAGGTAACGCCTATACCATTCATAGAACGTGCTTCGGGGTATCCCAAGTTCATCAAGCGTGCGTTTTACGCCCAATTCCGAATCCTGTACAATCCGGATAATTTCTATCTTTTCACTGGTACTTCTTCTCATGTACTTGTAGTTTACTCGGTACCAATCAGACTTTTTTTAGGCATACGGACTTCAAGACTCAGCTCTGCAACAAGCTGCTTTAAATCCATGTTCTCATTTTTCAGATGGTGAACTTCGCCAGTGGTGGCTTCGCGCCTGATATCGCCGTCTAACCTGCTTTTTCCTGCCTCCAAAAAATCCTTACTCCATTTGTAATAAAGATTTGCATTAATACCCTCTCTTCGGCAAAGTTCTGCGATAGTTGTCTCTCCACGTAATCCTTCTATTACAATCCTGATTTTTTCTTCTGCTGAATACTTCTTGCGTGTGTGACGTCTAATCTCTTTTACTTTTAATTCGGCGGTCTGTCTTTTTGAATTCATAATTCGAACTTTTAATTGATTACAATTTAAGAAATCTATCTCTTAATTTCTACACCAACCTGTCCAAATTAGGCTAAAGATTTACATTGTCTTGAAAACAGTCATCCGTCAGCTGACGGACTCCTTGATTTTCAAGACTTCGAAAGCCTTGTCTTTGACGTTTTCTTATCAAAGACTCTAAAAAAGGTAGTTTTCTTGCTGACACTAATTAAGGGGAATTATTAGAAGTCCACTTAGGGTTTATAACGCCAG
>DAOVSY010000619.1 GCA_030633365.1 Spirochaetaceae bacterium
CTTACTTCTATTAAAAGAGCTGGAGCCGACATTATTCTCACATATTCAGCTAAAGATGCTGCCCGAATTTTAAATCAAAAGGATTATTAATAATGATGCCTAAATCAGGTAAAAAACATATGCCCAGGCTTATTGCCTGGGAGGTAACAAGACGCTGTCCTCTAAAGTGCCGGCATTGCAGAGCTTCGGCTGCTAACATTCCCTATGAAGGAGAATTGAGTACTGAAGAATGTTTCAGATTGCTGGATAATATTGCTGCTTTTTCAAAACCTATAATGATTCTGACTGGCGGTGAACCTATGGCCAGGGATGATATCTATGAGATTGCAGCATATGGTACATCTTTGGGATTAAGAATGGTTCTTGCCACCTGTGGTGTACTTATGAATAAAGAAAATACTCAAAAGATGATTGATTCAGGTATTCAGAGGATAAGCCTCAGCCTTGATGGTATGGATGCAGAAACACATGATGATTTCCGTCAGGAAAAGGGAGCTTTTGCTGCTGTTATGAACGCTGCAAAACTGGCCAGGGAAGCTGGTCTGGATTTTCAGGTAAACACAACTGTAACAAAGCTGAACTATTTGCAATTAAAAGACATACTTGATCTTGCTATTGAGATAGGGGCTGTCAGTTATCATCCATTTCTTCTTGTTCCTACGGGCAGGGGTAAAGAGATGGCAGAATATGAAATTGATCCGGAGGAATATGAAAGGGTTCTGACCTGGGTCTATAAAAAAAGTCTGGATTTACCAATTCAGATGAAACCAACCTGTGCTCCTCACTATTACAGAATATTCAGACAGGAGGAAGAAAAGGCAGGTAGAAAAGTTTCTGTAGAAACCCATGGTATGAATGCCATGACCAAGGGCTGTCTGGGTGGACAGGGATTTGCATTTATCTCACATACCGGGAAGGTCCAGATTTGTGGATTTTTGGAAGAGGAAGCCGGTCATATTAAAAAGAACGGGCTTGATTTTCAGGATGTATGGGAAAACTCTGAACTTTTTCTTGAAATGAGGAACCCCAAAGCCTATGAGGGTAAATGCGGGTATTGTAAGTATCTTGGTGTGTGCGGAGGTTGTAGAGCCAGAGCATATGCGGAAACAGGAAATTATATGGCAGAAGAGCCCTATTGCATCTATATTCCTGAAAAACCAGGGAGAGAGTAAAATTGCCAGAACTTACAGATATTGATAAAAAAATACTTGAGGAAGTGCAGCTCGATTTTCCCCTTATAGAAAGGCCTTTTAATGAAATAGCTAAAAGAATTGGTATTTCTGAAGAAGAGATTATTTCGCGAATTACCTACCTTAAAAAAGAAAATATAATCAGGGATATCTCTGCTATTTTTAAGGCTGGACCTCTGGGATATAAGAGTACTTTGGTGGCAGTAAAAACTGATGATCCTGAAACGACTGCAGAAATAATTAATGGACATCCGGGGGTAAGCCATAATTATCTTAGAGAACACAGTTATAATGTGTGGTTTACTATTACAATTTTGAAAGAATTGGATTTTGAAACAGAAATTAGAAATCTTATGGGGACGGAGGTAGGAGGTTTTCTTATACTTCCCTCAATAAAAACATATAAAATTGGAGTTAATTTTACATTTTCAGATAAAAAACTAAAAA
>DAOVSY010000176.1 GCA_030633365.1 Spirochaetaceae bacterium
AGCTGCAACAATAGGTATCAGAAATATTGCAAAAACATTATCAAGAGTCATTATAGTTCCAATCAAACCCTTGGAATCTACAAATCTGGATAAAAATATTGGAATATATGTATCGTATAATGGATCCATTAAGCCCATGGTAAAAAAACCGAGACCTATTAAAAAAGTTGCACCATAGTACTTTTTCATGCCTTCTTTCATTTTTTCTCTCCTTCCACTTATATCACATCTTTATCAGACTAGAATGATGTAGTTCTATTGTCAAGTTTTTTAGTGATTAGCTTTTTTTTTGGAGTTAATTGTACTAAACTCATATTATGGTTGTTTGGGAAGATATGACAGAAGCTGAACGGGATAGATTTATTTATTTGACTTTAAGTGAAGATGCTCTAAAAGCTATAGTTATTATTATGCAGAGAAAGCATGGTCCCAATGTGTCTACAGAACAAATTATGCGCTTTGCATTTAAAGTTGCAAGAAACAGGATGATACCGAAGAAGAAATGAGTGAGGTGCGAGACTCGCAGTTTGGGCCGCAGAGCCGAGCAGTGAGTTTTCGAACGACCAGGCACCGAACAACAATGGTAAAGGATAATATGAAGAGGTGAATGATAAAGAGATCATAGTTCCTAATAATTACCTCTCTTTTGTGCTGATGTATCAAAGGAAACGGATTGCACTTTTAAATATTGATGCAGAGGAATGTACTCTCTATGATAAAAAAGAGGATGCCTTTGTAAATCCATATCTTAAGGGTTTCAGTGATAAAAAACTTCATGTTCAATTAGTTAAAGATGCTGGTAACTGGCAATTAGTTTCGAACCGGGAAGTTTTAATTAATGGGGTTGCCTGGCGGAAAAGGGTTCTTAAAGATGGTGATAAAATATATCTTGGAGAGTATAGGTTAATCTTTGAAGGTAATTTTATAGAAGATACATCTCCTGATCCAATTATAGTTAAAAATCCAAAATGGAAGAAGAATTTACGATTTTTAGAAGTAGCTGCTGTTGTACTAAGTATATCCTTTCTTTGGTATTGCACATCAACAAATAATCATACAGATATAATAACTGCAAATAATAATTCAGGGTCGATTGGTCATGAATCTGAATTGCCATATAATTATAGTGAGGCACTGGATGAAATTGAAGAACCTCCCTACACACAACCATATAAGAATCCTGACCCAGTATTTACTCAAACAGATGGAGTTAATTCTCAGCTTATTGTATATGCTCCTGGAGATACACCTGTTCCGCAGAAACTCGATATACTCTTTATCCATGCACATCCTGATGATGAAAGTCTTGATTATGGTCTGTCTATGGCTAAAGCCTCATTGGAAGGGAAATCTATTGGCATAATTGTTTTTACTGATGGAGATTCCGGATTTGATAAATACCCGGACAGGCCTGTAGATGGCTTTTATAAAGATAGTTATTTGAAGGGTTCTGAACTGGCTGCAGTAAGGGTTGAAGAAGCTAAAAGGGCATTAAGTATACTTGGTGCCAAAGTGTATCTTCGTTTAGGATTATGGAACAGAGCTTACACATCTGAAGAGGCTACCAAGAGTATTGATATTCTAATAGATGAGTGGGGTGGGCAGGATCAACTTATTAGTAAACTTGTTAATATTATGGAGATATTCAGGCCAACTATAATTGTTTCTCCCGATGGGCCATGCAGTGCAAGGGAACATTTTGAACATGAAGCTGTGGGTTATATTTCAGAGTTGGCTGTTGGTGTTTACAAAGAAAAAAATCCTGATAGTCTGGACGTATATCTAAAATTAGTTGATGTTCAGCAAATTAAAGCATACTCTACTGTTCCACTTTTAAAGATAACTGCAGGAGAAGAAGAAAAATATAGAGTTTTGAAGTACGCTGCATTGATGATGCATCAAACCCAGGCTGATGCCAGTTATTTTGGAATAAAAAGATTGGAAAATTTTCCTGTAGAATATTATTTAGTAAATTATCGTTCAGAATTCCCTTTGGATTCAACACTTGCATTACTGGATAATAAAATGATAGAAACTCTTTCCAGCCAATCTTATTGAAGGAATAGTTTGCTTAAAATATGGATAATAAACAGCTAACACTTAAAAGTCTTCTTGCCATAGCTATTCCCATGATCATATCTCAGGCTTCTGAAACTATAATGCTTTTTGCTGATCGATTATTCCTTTCGAGACTTGGAAAAGAGTTTATGGCTTCTGCTATGAGTGGTGGATTAACATTTTTTACTGTTGTAAGCCTTTTTGGCGGGATTGTAGGATATTCAAATGCATTGGTAGCTCAGTACTATGGTGCTGGTCGTTACTCTAAATGCTCACAATCTGCTAATCAGGCTATTTATCTTTCTGGTATTCTTTATCCTCTGCTTTTTATCTCTATTCCCCTGGTGTATCAATTTTTTGTTCTGGTTGGTCATTCTCCAGAGCAGATTAATACAGAGTTTTCATACTTTAAGATTCTGATGTTTGGATCTTTATTCTTTTTATTAAGGAATTCGTTTACTGGTTTTTTTCTGGGAATAGGAAAAACTAAAATTGTGATGTTTGCAAATATAGCTGGTATGTTTGTAAATATTCCTGCCAATTATATACTTATATTTGGTAAATTTGGTTTTCCTGCATTGGGAATAGAAGGTGCGGCTATTGGAACACTTTTAGGTAGTTTTGTAATATTTTTAATACAGCTTTCTGTATATTTCAGTAAAAAGTACAGGGATATGTATGGTACAGGGCATGAATTTAAGTTGAGAATGGATCTACTTCGGAAATTACTTAAATTTGGTACACCAGCTGGTCTTGAAACCTTTCTTAATGTTGGGGCTTTCAATATTTTTATTCAACTTATGCATTCTTACAGTGCAGATATTGCAGCTGCTGTAACTATAACTTTTAACTATGATATGGTTGCATTTATTCCTATGATAGGCTTAAGCTTTGCTACTACTACAGTAATAGCCCAGCAAATGGGTGCAAATAATCCCGCCGGAGCAAGATTGGGAGTTAAACTTGCAATGAAAGTAGGGCTAAGTTATGCCCTTGTCATGATGGGTTTCTTTATATTTGCTGCAGGTCCACTGGTAAGAATTTTCTCATCGGGTCTTCCTGGGGATAGTTCTGTTATAGAATCCACAGCAATTACACTGTTAAGGCTGGCATCTTTGTATACAGTAGGTGATATTACCCAGCTTGTATTTGCCGGAGCCCTTAGGGGAGCAGGAGATACTAAATTTGTAATGAAAATTTCTGTAATAATACACTGGATTTTTGCAGGGCTCTCTTTCTATCTTATAAAAGTGCTTGTTGTATCTCCTGTATTAATGTGGATATTTTTGATATTTTTTGTCTTATCTATTGGTTTTGTTCTTGTTCTAAGGTATAGAAGTGGTAAATGGGAAAAAATAAAGCTAATTTAATAGAAAAAAGTGTAAAATTTGGTTGAATACTATAATAAACCTGATAGAATACTAGTAGTCGAAAATATAGGTGTGTATCTTGTTTTCGACTGAATGTAATAAACTTTATCCCAGGAGTAGTAAATGGCTGAAAAAGAAACATTGGTAGTTGCTTCAAAAGTTAAAAACTACATTAAGACTGTTGGTGGACTTAATTGTTCTGCTAAAGTAATTGATGTACTTTCTGACAAAGTAAGAGACGTATGTGATGCAGCAATAGAGAATGCTAAAAATAGTAAAAGAAAAACTGTACTTGAAAAAGACATCTAAAATTAATTTTGTTTAGCATATAGCAGTAGGGGCAAAAAATCTTTTGCTCCTACTGCTTTTTTTATACAGTTAAAACTATTCGGCCTTTAACTGATGCAGAATCAATTAATCTATGTGCTTTTTCTGCATCTTTCAATGTCAGATGTTCTGAAATTACAGGTGTTATTTTCCCTTTTTTAAGTAAAATAAATAACCTTCCAAGATCTTCCTTAAACCATTCCGGGTGACTTTTTCGCATATCACCAATTGAGTAAAAATCAACTTTTTTACCATTTGGAAGCATATTCCATAGTTTTAACTGCATAAACTCAAGAGCTACATTACCTCCCTGACCGGTGCTGTTTTTATAGAATCCATATGGTACAAGAATTCCACCTTTTTTTAGTAATTTTAAGGATATTTTGAAACTTTCACCTCCAATTGCATCAAATACTTCATCAATCCCATCTGGCTCCATTTCCAGTATTCTGTCTGAAACTGATTCGCTTTTATAATCAATTGGAACAGCTCCTAATTGTTTTATAAGTTCCTGTTTTGAAGGAGATCCTGTACCATATACTTTTACATTCATTTCATCTGCAAGCTGCAGAAGTGCTGTTCCCACAGCTCCTCCGGCTCCATGTACCAAAATTGTTTGTCCTGCTTTAACCTTCGCCACTCTTGTTAGCATTTGATATGCAGTCATATAAGAAAGTACCAAACTGACTGCTTCCTCATTATCTATTCCTTCAGGTACCATGGTTAAACTTATTTCCGGAAGACAGATATATTCTGTGTAAGATCCAGTTACTGTTAAATCTGCAACTTTATCACCAATTTTAAACAGAGAAGTACCAGATCCAGATTTATCAATTATTCCTACCAGATCGTATCCAGGTGAAAAAGGTGGTTTTTCCTTCATACCAAAATAAATTCCTTTACGAACCATTGTATCTGTAAAACATGCACTTACTGCTGTTACCTTTATTCGTACTTCTCCCGGGCCTGGTTCTGGCAGTTCCTTTTCCTGAACATATTTTAGAACATCCGGGCCCCCGAATGAACTTACTATTACTCTGTTATACGGCATATATGTTTCTCCTTTTCAGATATTATTGGAATCGCATTTGATTTTTTCTTCTTTTATAAAATTAACTATCAAATCTATTAGAGTCAAATATTAATTACTAAATTTGTAAGAAAAGACAGTATTTTTATTAGGAGCATATATCCAGTAGGGGCAAAAGATTTTTTGCCCCTACTGGTTTCCAAACACAATTTTGTGTATATTAAGATAAGATTTGGCTGGTCAGAAGCAAGCTTCTTGCTCGCCCATGCATCCAAGGGAGAAAAAATATGAAAAAATACATTGCACCGTTTTTTTCTGCAATTATTGCAGCACTTGTTATTTTAGTATTTGGTTTTTTCTACTTTTTTATTTTTAAAGAAATTCCAGGTGTAGGTTTTATTGGATATATATTTATCGCTATAGCTGTAATATCTGTGGGGGTAACAGCAGCTGTTCTTATTCAGCGTATAAAGGAAATTAAAGAAGGAGAAGAAGATGATCTTGGTAAATACTGATTTTATAACAGGGAAAGATATTGAAACTATTCAGATAGTTAAAGGGGCAATAATCCAGTCCAAGCATATGGGCAAGGATATTATGGCCAGTTTCAAGACCATTGTCGGTGGTGAATTAAAAGGGTATTCCGATATGATGAATGAAGCCAGAGCTAAAGCTACAAAACGAATGGTGGAAGAAGCAGAGAGCCTTGGAGCAGATGGAGTTATTAATATTAGGTATGCGTCTGCTGCTGTAATGCAGGGTGCGGCTGAAGTTATGGCATATGGCACTGCTGTAAAATTTAAGTGATACAATAATGCAGGCGATTCTATGAATCGCCCGTCTATAATTATTTCCTAATGGAATAATTATTATAATATTAATTCTGTACACTCTGCTTTAGTTATTGAGTATTGTACTTCACCCTTTCCAAAAGTTTCGGTATATTGATTTAAAAATATTCGAGATCCAATAACTGATGCAAGTACTAATACCACTACTACAAGACCTGTAAAAATTAGAATTTTGTTACTTGTTTTCATTTTTGCCTCCCTTGGTTGCTAGAGATCGTTCCTCGACACTTCGTGCCTGCGGTACGACTCCTTGCCGAGCAGGGACGAAGTCCCGACCAGCTGTACTAAGATATTCCTTATAAAGTGCTTCGATAGTGTTTAAATCGATCCCAAGAATATCCAAAGATTTAAAGAAAAGAGGGAGTTCCTTTTTTATAAAATCCTGTTTTTTGGATTCTACTGCCAGATTCTTTGCATTGGATGAAACAAAATATCCTATCCCTCTTTTATTTGTAATAATCTGCATATCCTGTAGATATGTATATGTTCTTGCTATTGTGTTTGGATTAACTTCCATATTTACTGCCATCTCCCTTACTGAAGGAATTCTTTCCTCTTCTTTCCATCGTTCAGACAATATGTTGTCTGCTATTTTGTCAGCAATCTGTATATAGATTGCTTTTTTATCTTTAAATTGCATTTTTTACCTCTGCTTCTTTTAA
>DAOVSY010000248.1 GCA_030633365.1 Spirochaetaceae bacterium
AAGTCCGGCGCTCTATCCAGCTGAGCTACGGGCGCACGCTATCCTGATCCATAGAAACAGGAGGGTGGATAACGGGACTTGAACCCGCAACATCCAGAACCACAATCTGGTGCTCTACCAATTGAACTATATCCACCATGTTAGCGTCCAGCTAATATGTCTATTTTTGGGGGTTTTGTCAAGATGCTTTGTTGTTGCATGCAGACATAATTAAAGCAGTAATCTATTAAAAAAATGGATATTTATTAGATGACATTATTTTGGAATAAAACAAATAATATGTCTAAATATACTTAAATGATAAATATTTTAAGTTAGTTTATTTAACATATTGTAAATAAATTGGATATAAATAAGAATTTTTAAAAAATATGGTTTAAATTTTATGAGATTGTAGATATTTTTAGTTTTTTTTGTTTGATTTATATTTCAATTCTGTTAATGTGGCACAGGGAGTTCTATATATGAAAATTAATGATGGCTTTGATAATACTAATAAAAAGAATCACAGGGGGCTGGACCTTAGGCGAAAGGTTGTTTTATCTTTTGTGCTTGTTGGTATTATGCTTATATCAGTTACATCAATTCTTATGTACACTCTTGTAGATACAAAAAATGAATACAACTTTTTTATTGACAGTCTTATAAAAAAGAAATCATTAACAAAGAGTATCAACATTTCAATGCTGGAAGCCCGAAGATCCGAAAAAGACTTCCTTCTTCGTTTTGATCTTAAGTATCCGGACAGGGTAAAAGAAAAAACAAGCGAAATGCTTGGGTTTACTGAAAGTATTAAATTATTAGATAAAAAAATTGCTGTTATTCTAAATAATCAAAACTATACAGAAGTATCTGAAGCCTCTGTAAAAAAATTAAGTGAGAGTATTAATGCATATCAGCATGAATTTTCTATTGCTACAGATCTGTATATTAAAAAAGGCCTGGACTCTGACTCCGGTCTCCAAGGTTCTTTTCGTACAGCAGCTCATGATCTGGAAGATCTTATAAATTTGCACAGCTCCGATTCTTCCATGGTCAAATATTTAATGCTGAGAAGGAATGAAAAAGATTATCTTTTGCGGGGAACCGCTAAGTATATTGATAGAGTAAGATCAGGTGTTGAAGATATGACGAAGGCTCTTTCCTATGCCCCCCTTCCAAAAACCGTAAAACAGGAAATGACTTCTTCTCTTAATATCTATCTTGATAATTTTGAAGAGTTGGTATCTATAGACAATGATATCGTTCAGGCTGTGGCAAATTTACGGGATGCAGTACATGAAATGGAACCAGTTTTGGTTCAAATAACAGAAGATATGAGTCTTATCTTGGATGAGGAAAGTATTGAACTTCATAAACGTGTAATGGATTCATTAAAACTTGGACTTGTTATCGCAATAGTGGCCATTATTGTAGAGATTCTCCTGGCTTTTGTAATTTCAGGATCTATCTCTAAACCAATGAAAATTATTATGAGAGATACAGCAAGGCTGGAGACAGGGGATCTGTCAAAAAGCATTGATTACAGTAAAAAAGATGAACTGGGTAATATTGCAGGGTATGTTAATAAATCTATAGAGTCTTTTAGACTTTTAATATCCAATACTCAAAGCTCATCTGCTAAAAGTATGACTCTTACAGAATCTATAGCAGCATCTGCTACTGAGACTGCAGCTGCAACAACAGAAATTGATGCAAATATAAGTTCTATTAATAAAAAGATAGTAAATTTAACAGACAGTGTTAATAATTCAGAACAGGCCAGCGGTTTAATTAAAAGTTCAATTGAAACTTTAAACCAGCTTATACAGGATCAGTCTGCAGCAGTTGAAGAGTCAACAACTGCAATTGAGGAAATTACGTCTACAATACAGAGTGTAACTAAAATTGCCCAGGACAGGGGGCAGTCTGCAGAAACCTTAAAAAAAGTAACAGAAAATGGTGAACAGCAGGTTGATACTACAAATAAACTAATTACAGAAGTGGCTGGTATTGCCGGTGATATTATTAATGTAACTGAAATAATTAATGGAATTGCTGCCCAGACAAACCTTCTTGCAATGAATGCAGCAATTGAAGCTGCTCATGCAGGGGATGCCGGAAAGGGCTTTGCTGTTGTTGCAGATGAAATAAGAAAGCTTGCTGAATCTTCAGCACAAAATGCAAAACAGATTAATTCTTTATTATCGGAAGTGGATTCAAGAATAGAATCTGCATCCACTGCTTCTAAACTTAGTATAGAATCTTTTACAGGAGTAAAATCTGAGGTACTTTCATTTATAAATGCTCTTGCAGAAATTGTCTCATCTATGACAGAAATGGAAATAGGTTCCAGAGAAGTTCTTACTTCGACAGAGCTCCTTTCCAGAATAATGTCAGAAGTTTCCGCAAATACAGAGGATATTGTAGAAAATGTAGATGGAATAACTTCATCCATGGGGACAGTAAGTATTCTTACAAGTGAGACTTCCAATGGAATATCTGAGATACAGATCGCTATAAATGAAATAGATAAAGCCTCTGTCGACTTAAGTGACAGATGTGTGGAGAACGAGGACGTTATGAAGGAGTTAAGTGAATCCTTAAATGAGTTTACTGTTTAGGTTTTTTTGTTGATAATCTGGTTAGATTAAACTTTTCCTGTTACAAAACAGACAGTTGATTCCCAGTCAATATTTTTGTTTGTCACATATTTTATAAGCAAAGATCTTATCTGATCTATTTCATAATTTCCTGTTATTTGTGCAAGAACAGTTCCATATGTAAAAGGGGATCCTCCGGGAGAAAACCAGTTTGTAATATCTTTTTCTGTAATTATTTTCTGTTCCAGATATACTTTTTTTTCTATTTTTACATTCCTGTAACCAGCTGTCTCCATCCATTCTATCAGGTTCTTTTTATTCCAGTTAGTTAGTGGATTTTCTTCTGATTTATAAATTATTTTTTCTGCATTTTTTAGTAATAAAATAAACTCATCAGATATATTTAATAGAAGAGATGAAAGTTTTTGAGATTCAGAAGGAATAGTTTCAGCAAGAATAATTTTTCCTTCTTTACCAGAAAGTTTATAAACATTTTTCAAATACTCCAATTTATTTTCAATTTTTATGAGTGAATTCCTTCCTAAAATAACATCAAACTGAAGTTTCCCGGTTTTATCATTTAGAAAATCTTTCAGTTCCTTATTAATTATTACCGGACGTTCCATTTCCGGAATCTGATTTCCATATTGCTGTAAATATAAAAGATTTTCAGAGCTTCCTGTTAGCCCGTATACACTGCCTTCACGTACTTTCCTGGCAGCTTCCCACAGAAGCAGCCCGCTTCCTGTATTTATATCTAAAACAGTACTGTGAGAGCTAATTTCTGCAAGTGCAAAAATCTCTTTTTGAATAGCTCTTAGAACTTTTCCTCTTCCCTGAAGCAGCTTTTCAAACCATCTGTCTCTGTTTTTATCAGGAGGGGAGGTAGTAAGGATTTCAGGGAAAGATGCCTTGTTTTGTGATTCAATTTGTGCTTCTCTTTTTCTAAGAACTTCATTTCTTATTTTTAATTCATATCCTGTATCCGAGGGATCGTAAAAAACTTTTCCCTGGAGTGACTCCGGCAGATATTGCTGTGCAACCCAGTGATCTCTGTATGCATGTGGGTAGAGATATCCTTCTCCATGACCAAACCCTTCTTTGTCCCTGCCTGCATCTTTAAGGTGGTTTGGAACCTGAGAGTTCTGTTCTTTTTCAATTGTCTTTAGTGCATCAAAAAAACCTAGAGCAGAGTTGGATTTTGGTGCTGTTGCAAGATAAAGAGCTGCATGGGTTAAATGATATCTTCCTTCTGGCAGGCCTACTCTGTCAAAGGCAGCAGCAGCCGACTCAACTATAACCAGCCCATTTGGATCTGCCAATCCTATATCTTCACTTGCAGAAATAAGCATCCGCCTGAATATATAATGAGGATCTTCCCCTGCTTTGACCATTTTTGCCAGCCAGTAAAGGGTTGCATCCGGATCACTTCCTCTTATAGATTTTATAAAAGCACTTATAATATCGAAGTGATAATCTCCTTCCTTGTCATACAGGACAGCTTTTTGCTGAATGCTTTCTTCTGCAGTATCAAGAGTAATATAGATTTCAGTGTTATCTGAAGGTGGAAAAGTATCTACCGTAGTTTCAACAGCAAGTTCCAGGGCATTAAGAAGGGATCTTGCATCACCATTGGCAATATCCACTATATGTTCAAGGGCTCCATCTTCAAATTTTATATTGTACTTTCCATAACCTTTTGTTGTGTTATTCAGAGCCTGCAGGGCAATTCCCATTAAGTTTTTTTTTGTCAGTTCCTTAAGCTGAAAAATTCTTGAACGGCTGACCAAAGCCGAATTAACTTCAAAGTAGGGGTTTTGAGTTGTTGCCCCAATAAGAATAACGGTTCCATTTTCTACCCATGGAAGCAGAGCATCCTGTTGGGCCTTGTTCCATCTGTGAATTTCATCAATAAAAAGGATAGTTCGTTTCCCATGCAGAGAAAGCCGTTCCTTTGCCAGTTCTATCTCTTCTCTCAGGTTTTTAACTCCTGATAGTACAGCATTCATTGTTGTAAATACACTTTTTGTAGAATTTGCTATAACTCTTGCAAGGGTAGTTTTCCCTGTTCCCGGGGGGCCGTAAAAAATAATGGAAGAGAGCTGATCAGCCTGTATCATACGGCGTAACAGACGTCCTTCACTTACAATATGATCCTGACCAATGTATTCGTCCAGGTTTTTCGGTCGCATACGATATGCAAAGGGCTGATGCTTTGTGTCTAACGATGATTCAAACAGGTCCATAGCTGTATTATATTGTAAGTTATATGTTTTAAACCAGTAGCCCCTCGATACTATTGTTTTGTACCTTGTGCTGGTGTGGAAGATTTATCAAAAATTCACAATCACTCCGGGAACGAAGTTCCTACCGGCTGCTGAGTGATTTTGCTCCCAGACTGTGTGAGAACTCTTAACTCATAC
>DAOVSY010000025.1 GCA_030633365.1 Spirochaetaceae bacterium
GATAGCTCAGGCCTGAGGATAATTGATATATCCAATCCTATTAACCCGATTATCTTAAGCAGATATGATACGAGCAATGCTTGGCGTGTCAGTGTTTTCGGTGATTATGCCTATATCGCTGATTGTTCTTCAGGTTTGCGGATAATTGATATCTCTAATCCAACAGTTCCTGTTATTTTGAATACATGTGATACGGATTTCGCCTTTGGTGTTGACGTTTTTGGGGATTATGTCTATGTAGCAGATGGAGATTCAGGACTGCAGATAATTGATATTTCCAAACCAGCCAACCCTGTAATTACAGGTACATGTGATACGGATTATGCCCGTGATATTACTGTTTCCGGAAACTATGCTTATATTGCCGATAGTGCATCTGGTTTACAGATAATCGATATTTCAAATCCTGAAACTCCTGTAATAGCAGGATCATGTGCTACTGATTATGCTTATAGTGTTTGTGTTTTAGAAAATTATGCCTATGTTGCCGATTATGACTCTGGGTTACGAATAATCGATATATCCAATCCAATTGCACCTGTTATTAAAGGTACATGTGCTACGTTTCGGGCTTTGAATGTTACAGTTTTAGGAAACTACGCTTATGTTGCTGATTATTATGCAGGGTTGCGGATAATTGATATCTCCGACCCGACTAACCCTGTTATTACAGATACATGTGATACAAACTATGCTGCAGGAATAAGTGTTTCCGGAAGCTACGCGTACATTGCAGATGCAGATTGGGGTATGCAAGTTATAAAACTCTGGCCAGGAATCTGAGTACAGTTACTTAGATTCATTTTGACAGGGAATATACTCAGCACCGGTGATCAGTTGTCAGATAAGATTATAGAGATAAATACAACAAATTACCCACTCTTATAATCAAGGTAATCCAAAAATCCTTTAATCCTAATTCAAACACTTTATCACAATATACTAATTAAACTTTGCATAAACAACCCACACTAAACAATCACTATCTTCATCCCTAAGCCCCGAAGGAGCGCGATCTTTCTTAACACAGGGTAAAGCCCTGTGTTATTGAATCAACCTGTCCTGGAAACCAGCTCCCCCTCCACATAACGATGTATTATCCCGGAAATAAGAGTCTGGTAAGGAATTCCCATCTCCATAGCCTTCTTCTGGATCCCATGAAAATCATGCTCATACAGCCGTAAGGTGACACGTTTATCTTTTGTAAAAGTACTCATCGCAGCAGCCTTAATTGCTTCTATCTCTTCCTCTGAGGGGGTATTCAGCTTCATTCTACCACTGTCAAAAGCTTCCAGGATTTCTGTTTCTTCTTTATCATATTTCATTCTGAATCTCCTCTCTATAAATCTTTGTTGCTTTTCTGCTGGGAATAATAGTTTTTAAAAAATGATAGTTCTTTTCATCTACATAGTGTACAAGATAAATATAATTCTCAACTATAATAAAATACATTTTTTGCCCTGGATAATCATTCTGATTTGGATGATCTGCAGTTTTCCAGACATCCCCTTGCAGCAGATGATAAACAATTTGTTCAAAAGATATGTTTCGTTCCCTTTTTAGCCATTCATTCTTTTGGGGATTCCATTCATACTTCATACAACTAATGTACATCTTTTGTACATATAGTTCAATATTTATTTATCATAAGCATTTAAAAAAGCAGATTAAAGATTGTATAGATAGCACTCCAAACTTGACAGATATCAATAAATAACCAACAATAATTACAAAACCAAAGGAGATAAGTATGAAAAAAATAAGTATATTAATACTAATTACAGCCATTCTATTTATATCATGCCAGACATTTAAACAGGAGCCCCTGCCAATGGGAGAACAGATAATAGCATTTTCTGAAACAGTTGGTGTTTTCAATAACGTAGGGAATGAGGCACCAGCAGTACTTCTTCTTCATGGTTTCGCAAGTAACAAAGATGAAGTTGCTGGCTTATATATCAGACTCTCGGAGGAACTTTATAAAGCAGGAATAAGTACTCTAAGAATAGATTTTAGAGGATGGGGAGAAAGTACATTTCCTATGGAACTTTCCAGTATTGATAATATGATTCAAGATACGGAAGAAGCTCTACAGTGGCTTAAATCACGAAAAGATATAAGTGATATTGCAATCCATGGTTTCAGCCTGGGAGCAGGTGTCGCAATTAATGTTGCAGGAAATAATGAAGATATAAAAGTTATGGGACTGTGGTCCTGTATCAACTCCTTTGAAGAACAACTCCAGGAACTTTTAGAGATTGACAGTAATGCAGTAAGTATAGCGATGACAGAAGGAAAAGCAGAGTTTGACCTTGGCTGGAGTAAAATTGTGCTTGGTAAAGATTTTATCGAAAGCCTAACCATGTATAATCTTCAGAAAAGTTATAGTCAGTTTACTGGTAATGTACTTATAATTGATGGAGCTGAAGATTCTCTGGTAACATCACTTAAAACCTATAGAGATATTGCTCCTGAAAGAACAACTACATTTGCCATAGAAAATGCCGGTCATATTTTTGCTGTATTTTCTGATAATCCGGATCCTGCAAATCAGCTTCTGAAAAAAACTGTTACCTGGTATAAAGAAAACTTAAAATAATGATAAGAATAATATTGGAAACAGTAAAAATCATCTTTTTACTGTTTCCTGATAACTGATTTCCCTACCTGAACCTTACTCTAACTTCCGGTCCATCGGCCTTAATAACTGCGGCATCCATGGACTTGTATGAATAAAGAAGAGTACCACCTGTAATACTTTGTATAGTTTTACCTTCAAATCTCATTCTAAAAATTAAACCCGGCGCTCCGGATTGAACAAGAAGATCATTTTCTGCAAATTTAAAATCCGCACCTATATCATCAAACTCTTCCATAGCCCGGTATCCATCATAGGCATTCATGGGTCTAAGCCAGGGATAATTTTTTCGAACAAATCCAAGCATAGAACTAAACTCTGTCTTAAGATCTTCCCAGCTTTTACCCTGGCTTCTGTAAGGATCAAAAACATCATCACCATGAATGAAATGGCTCCAGAGTCCAGGGCCAACTATACCTGAAACAGCACCTGTTTTTATTAATGGTGTAAACAGATAGCCCGAGGTCATTCTGGGCATCATATAAATTCCAGGGAAATCCGGATGGGGTCCAAAGTCATGAATCTCATCTTCGTCTTCTCCGGCTCTTAAAGTGCTGATAGATTTTATACTTGGAAAAACCTTATGCAGAACAGCCACTCCATCAGGAGAGATGATATTGTGAGGAGCAACATAGGTACGTGGTAGACTATAATTACCCAGTAACCTTATCCATTCATTTTTTGCATGTGTAAATCCAACTTCCATCTCTTCTTTTGAAGACCAGACAAAGGCATTTATTTCCGTTTTTTGAAGTGTTGGCGATACATGATTATATCCATGAAGTCCAAGCTCAATACCAGTATCCAAATGCTCATAAGCCACTTCAGTTGGGGCATTCCCCTTTGCAACAAAAAATTCTCCGGTTTCAAAAGGTGGTTTTGTCGTAGCATTGTAATTAAATATTGCATAGCTTGTAAAAGGCTGATCCCAGCTTTCCAGGAGTTCTTTAATTTCTCCCCACCATACATCTGTATAGAAATCTGTATCTGTAGTTGTTATTGGTTTTTTTACAACATTGTACATAGGCAGCGGCCAGTCATCCAGATACATGATACTTAGGGCAGGAGTTGCTGCTACACCAACAGGTTGAATATAAACAAAAGATTCCAGTATATATCCAAGAAATGTTCCGAAAACAAAATTGTCCCAGTTCCAGACAAGTACATTTCCATTATTGACCTTAACTTTCCATAATAATGGAAACCTTTTACTGTAATCAGTTGCAAGTATTTCTGCATTATCCACAGGGATTCCCCAACCAGGTTCCCATATTACAGTACGTTCTTCCAGAGATACATCCTCTCCTGTAAAAAAACCGGAACCTATTCTATATCCAGTAGAATTTCGTATATCCCGTCTGTTCTCCTTTATACCAAGAAAGGGAGCCAGCTTATCATAGCGGCCACCTATAAGCGAAACTATATTACCACCATCTTTTAAATACTGATCTAATATTGCAGGATCAAGACCACTATCAGAACTTAGTATAAGACCTGCAGCAGTAAATGGAGAAAGATCCAGAGGAACCATACCACGGAAATCTCTGGTTGAGATTACTTGATAGTCAATCTTGGACCTCTTAAGAACACTCTCAGTAAAATCCAGAACTGCAAGTGCTTCATCATTATTAGACTCTGCCAGAATTGCAATTTTTTGTCTTACAGGTGTGGGAAATAGAATCTGTTGTAGAAATTTTTCAGGATTTAGTAATAAATTAACTTTTCCAGCTTCAACCCTGTATAAATATCGACTAAGGGCAAATCCTCCATTTCTATTTGTAACAATAACGGGACTTGGTGCATAATCCTTATCTGTTCTTCTAACAGTCAGCCAGGTTTCCATCTCTCTGTCTGAAGGGATAAAGCGATAAAAGAATCCGGATTCCTTTACATTCTGTTTACCCTGAAACTCAACCATTTCTGAATCTTTATAAGTAATTTCCAGTAAAGACCCATCCTGTGTCCAGTCCCCATGATACATAAGCCCTAATCTTGAAAGAGTGGAATTAAGCCGGAGAGGCTGCATGTATTCACCAGTATTTTTATCCTGATAAGCTCCCAGATTATCTATTACAATTACTTTTTTTCCTTCTTCAATCATTTTATCAAGAAAAGTAAGGTAATCTCCAGGGTTTCTCATAGATGGCCCTCTAAACCAGGAAATAATTGCCCTGGAATATTTTGTAACACTTTCTCCGGGTAAACCTCTATCGATGTCCCAATAAGTAATTTTCAAACCCATCTCTGCTAAAGGTCTTGATAAATAGAAAAATATTTCATTCTCCGCCTTGGTTTGTCCTTCTGAAGATTTGTAAAGTGCAAGAACAGATTTCTGATATACAGGATCTGCTGCTGATACAATTCCTGTTAATAAAAATAGTATAACTAATGATATTAATATCTTTTTCATAAAACTTCCTTAATTACAGAGATAATAATTCAGGCAATGAAGATGAACTGCCAATACTTATCGAAATAGACCAGTATTCCAAAGTATCCCTCATAGTTCCCTCTAACTTCATATACCCGTCAAAATTTCCATTTCCATATTCAAAAATATTGCCTAATGTAAAATCGAGTCCTGAATCAGAAGCATCTGAAAAGTAATTTATACTAAAGCCCAGAGTATCTCCAATACTTACATTTTTACCTAAACTGAATTCTGCTGATGCTTCAATTCCTCCACCTGCAGTTAGAGATTCCTCGGGGGCCCAATATTCATCCTGGAGTCCATTAGAAGAATCTTCATAGATAACTCTACCTGCTAAATTAATATTAATATCCGGATCTTTATTTAACTTCACTTCATTCAGCACTTCAAAGGAACCGCCATAGATCATATTACCATCTGAAAGAAATCTGCTAAAACCGGAAATAAGAGATGAAGTCTCTTTTAATACAGGCAGCTGGGTAAAGTTAAAATCTACCTGAGCAGAAAGCTCTCCCTTTTGGTAAGACACTGGAGATCCCCCTGTACCCGGTTTAAAAGAATCCTCCTCCCAACTGTATTGGTATGCACTGTACAGTCCAAAAGGTCCCGTCCATAAACTCATAGAAACTCCGGCATAGGGATAAATTTTATACTCTGCAAGGAATTCATCCATATCAGGGTTTGCTTCAAGAGAATCATTTAATAAATCAGATTTTACATATACCCCAGCTTCAGGGCTTAAAACAAAAAGTGAAAGATCAACTGGTAATTGCAATGACAAGTCATGAAGGAGATAAACAGAAGATGTATCTATATTAGGATCAGAATTATAATCACGATAAATCCTATTATTGCTAACAGTATAATCTACACCAAAGGAAAATATTCCATATATATTACTATTATATGAATCACTGCTTTCAAAGTTTAATTTTGACGGGTCTGCAGAAGTAGTTCCGGAAAAATCAAATCTATCTGCATGCTCTCGTGCAAGCTCATTATAAAATAAGGTTACATTTCCAAATACAGGATCCTCATTATAAACCTCTTCATACAGATCAAGAGCTTTTTGCCAATTACCATTCCATTGGTACACTTGTCCAAGTTTATATTTTGCACTTAAATTCCATGGATCAATTTTTAAAACCTGTCTGTATTGTTCAATAGCTTCGGGAAACTTGTCTTCTTTCTGATAGAAATCTCCCAATTCATTTCTAAGCAGATATGTTTGTTCTGCTAAACGATAAAACCCCTGAAGCATTTTTTCTTCAAGAATTCTATGTATACTAATTATATTTTTTTGAACATCCGACTGTATATCCCGTAAATCAGATTTTATCTGTGAAAATTGATCAGAAACAGCTTTTACAGAACCAGCTGGATCTTCTTTTAAAAATCCAAATATTTCATCATCTTTCAAGCTTAGATAGTCAATATAATCGACAATGTCATATAAATAATCATCATAAGATAAAATATTCTCAGAATAAATATCATATATTTCTGTTAATTTCTTTTTGTCACCCATCCACAAATTATTTTGAAAAACTGCAAAGGGTCCATCTTCCAAAATAGTTTCACCTTCTGTTAAATTATTCAAATATTGTGAGGCATTAACTAAATTCCCTTCGGTCTGATATATTCTTCCTATAACATATGCTGCAAGATCAAGACCATTTTCATACCCTATCTCCAGCTCACGCATCATAGCAGAACGATCCCAATCCCATTGGCTGCCTTTTGTTAATTTAGCAAATGTTTCATTTGCAGAAGTCTCATCAGTAATTAATCTCAACAGATACTCTGTATCACCTGCAAATTCATCAGCAAGAAAATGATATTTTTCAACAAAACTTTCTTTTGCCGCAATCCTTGAGGCCAGATTATCTTCACCGATCCTTACCTGCTCCTGCAGCTCGAATACTGCAGCAGGATCTGGTTCTTCCCCTTTGGCTTTTGCTGCCTTATTCTTTTTTTCCAACGTGCCCAGGGCATTAACGGCTTTATTATAATTTACAAGATCTGTATTCAATTCCTTAACGGAACTTGAAAGATACGCAGGAACTTCATTTAGAAAATGCAAAAGTGAATAATTTCTATCTATAATTTCATAGTACTGAACCACACTTTTTTCTGTTTCTCTTAAATTTCTATAGGTATAATTTGTAAGAATATTTAAATATTCATTAATTGCTTTCTTTTTATCACCATTCCAAAAATATATCTCTGCAAGAGTTTTCCTAAGAATCAGATTATCCGGATCATTGTTAAGTTCTTCCTCATAATCAGCAATTACTTTTTCTTTCATTACCTGTTTATTATAAAAAGTTTGAACTATCTTTTCGAATTCCGGAGATGTTTCATAAGTATCGGCTGTATTTTTTCTTAAAGGTTCAACATTCTTACGCTGATTGTTTTGAATATATGCATCTTCCAGTAAAAACCGTAATTCCAGATCCTCAGGATAGAGTGTTATTAATTTTTTATAGATGTCGACAGATTTATCCGAATATCCATTTACTTCAAAAATTTCTGCCAGTTCCTTATTCATTAATAGATCATCCCCAGCAAGATCGCTGACAAGTTCAAACTGTTTTTCTGCAGCAAAAGATTCCCCGGACCATAAATAGGTAATACCAAGGTTAGCCTGAAGATTTAAATTTTCCGGATAGAGCTCTATTCCACTAATAAATAATTCTTTGGAAGTGTCATACTGCCCAGTCCATGCAGCCACCTTACCAGCCTCTGTCAGGATATCTATTCGCTCCGGAACAAGTTTTAACAAATCAGAGTAGATATACAGACCATCCTGAAAGGATCCCTTCCAAATAAGATTTTTTGCAATTAACAGCATTATATGAGGATCATCAGGTTCCAGAAGTAAAGCCTTTCTAAGGTTTTTAAGAGAACTTAAATAATCACCTATTAAAGAATAGATCATAGATATTTCAATATAGTTCCATGATTGCTCAGGATTATCCCTTATTAAAATCTCATAATCCTCTATAGATTTAAATGGAGAATCCATAGTCAGATCATCCATATTCTCTGGAAAAACAGCAGGAATGTATCCTTCCAATACTCGAACATCATTGATTTTTTTTACAAGGAAAAAATTATCCAGATAAAAGAAAAACTTACTGTCAAAACTTCGTCTTTCGGGTATTTCAAATGTTATCCTATGCTCTCCCTTTGTCAATGTAAGATCAGATACATAGTTCCAATAATAAGCTGGTGCATATCCACCTACAACATTAACATCTTCCCTATAGACATCGTATTCATAGTAGCTATCGAGTTTGTAATGAAAGGGTGATGAAAAAGAAGGAAGTAGTTCATCTTTGTTTCCAGGAGGGGTTCCCCCATACCAGAATTCATAGACAGCATCCTCTTCAACATAAAACACATAATCTGCATAGTATACCGAATCACCCTGCAGCCCGGTAGCCTGATTTAACTGTAAGGTTCTGTATCCTGAAGAGCTGTAATTTAAAATTGGTTCACGATTAAAATTTGTAGCTACTGCATCTTCACCTTCAATAAAGATTATACTGGATCCAGTTTGAGGAAGAACTGGCTTAATCTTAACCTCAGGAACTGCAATTACAACTTCTTCAACTGTATCCTCTGTATTTACAGATTCATTTTCAGCCGGAACAGTTTCCTGAGCAGCAATAAATTGCAAAAAAAGAAACAGTATTGTAACTACACTAATAATTTTTTTTATCATTTATAAACCTCTTTTAATTTAATCTCTCTCGAGTAATCCGAAAATTCGTCTATCCATTGTTTTTATTGCCCGGGATAAATATAAACCTGATAATATAGAAGTTAATACTCCTGACAAAAGATAGCCAGCTCCGTAAACAGGACTGGAGATACCTGCAAAGTATAATGTACCACCAAAATTTATAGAAAAAAAGCAAATTTGTGTTATGAAGGCCTCTTTATATCTTTCCAGATAAAAAAGGAATGTAAGGAGGGTAAGAAAAAGAAGATGGAAAAAAACACCTGCAAGAACCATACGAAGGGTTATTAGCGAGGACAATCCCCCTAAAAAGTTTTTATTAATACTTCCTGCCAAAATAATCAGCCCCAGAGTAATTACACCCTGAAAGAGACTCTGCTCTCTTATACTATTTTTCATTGTGTTCAATAATCCAAATTTTTCTTCCTGTATTTCAGTAAAAGTTCTTGTACTAATTTTCATAAGAAACCTGCGGAGTCTTACATAAAAATTAGTTTCGGAGAAAACCATAAAATAGACAAGGCCTGGAATAAGGGTAAGATTTGCAAAGTAAACTGTAATATCATAATGTTCAAACAGAACCAGATATGTTCCTTCTACATTGCTTCCTGAATAATACCATAAAGCTATTTTATCTATCCAAATACCCGCAGAGTAAAATATACCTGCACCCAGAAGAAATTTATACTTTTTAAAATAAGAACCCAGAGGCTTCATTTCTCTGAAAATATTGCCGGGTTTAATATATCGTCGTATTAAAATAAGCAGCATAACAAGAATAGAGACCTGCCCTATACTAAATCCTGCCATAGCACCACCAAGCTTATATTCTTTGCCAAGAACATATACTGCCCCAAAAGATAAAACCATCCCCAAAATATAAACCAAAAAAATAGTCATATATTTTTTTAAGAGGGTAATAAAAATCATTACAAGCCATATAAGATTTATAGATACAAACAGAATTGCAGCAAAAATCCTGTACATTAATAAATTGCCTACCTGATCAGTTTTTATAAAATATACTCCTGCTATGGCTACAAAAGTAGATAAAACGCCTATAATAATCATTGAAAGTATAAGTGTAGCAAAAGCCCTTGAATCATCTTTTATATAAATAAGATCCGAAGTATATCTTGTGTAAATATAGTGAAGGCCACCAAACAGAAATAATGAAAAAGCATAGGAATAAACTATAGCAGCAGTAAAAAGAAATCCTCCTTCTACTAATGCAAACCCTGCAAATCTGGAAAGGGCGAAAATACCTAGTATGGAAATCAGCCAGGGACCAGCAACAATTATTATACCGGCCAGAGCAACTTTTAATACTCCTGTCATTCCACCTTGTTTAAGTACTCTTTGAAGTTCAAACCCTATACCAGCCATTAGTTCTCCATAAGCTTTCTGTATAGATTTTTGTAGGTAGAATACAGATCATTTTTATTGTAAAGAGTATTTACTTTCTCTTTATTACTTTTAATAATTTCCTCCATCTCTTCCGGATGATTTTTTATATACTTTACATTCCATGCCAATTTTTCTGCGTCTTTGGAAGAAGCAAGAAAATGATCATCATAGTCAAGCATTTCCGGCACATTCCCAACCTTAGTCGAAACAACAGGAATACCTGCTGCATATGCTTCCAGAATAACCAGGGGTTGAGCTTCACGAACACTTGTTAAGAGCATAACATCCAGAAACGAATAGTAATCTAAAACATTTTGTCTTCCTGTAAACTCAAAAACCTCAGTTAGATTAAAACTTATTACCATTCTCTTACAATCTTCATAATAAGCTTCATCTTCGTCTGTGGGTCCAATGCAATAAAACCTTGCATCCTTAACATGTTCATGAACCATTCGGGACATTGTAATAAAAGTCTTAATATCCTTAATAGGAACAACTCTGCCGACCAAACCTACATGAAACCCTTCCCTGGGAGCTCTTTTCACAGAAGAGTATTTCTCCACATCTATTCCATTTGGTATAACCAGAGCTCTATCTTCATTTGCACCAAGTTCCAATTGTATCCGTCTGTTGTATTCAAATAAAGATGTTGAAATATCCGCCTGATGATAAGCCATTCTACTTAGGCTGTTATATATTTTTATCCACATGTCGCGCTGATAGCCTCTTAGAAACTGAGCCTTTCTAAGTTCCATCTCCCTTTCTTTGTGGTACAGTCCATGTTCAGTTAATAGAAAAGGCTTACCATGTCTTAGCTTTGCAGAAAGTGCTAACAGACCAGCATAACCAGTAGATACAGAATGATAAATATCAGCTTCCGGAGGTTCTGCACCCAGAACAGTAAAGATCATATTATGTGCAGATCTCCAGGACCAAAAATAATCAGAAAAGGAATACATAGGATTATTCTCCATATTGGCCTTACCAAGCATATGCCAGGCAATATCACTGTAAACAGCTTCATCGTATAGATATGATCCTTCCGGTAGTTTATCAAGAATATCACCAATTTGAATATGAGCCTTACTCTTAAAATCTGTATGCATTTTTTTAATTAACTTAAGTGTCTTAATTTTATTCTTTATTTTCTTTTTGCTTTTTGGCAACTCTGAAAGTATAATATCCTTATGTTCCACTACATTTTTTGGAATATCATATTTAAGAGTTTGTTCTCCTGCAGGAGATATACTAAAAAGAACAAAATCTATATCCGGCATACCAAGAATCATATCCTGAACCCAGGAAGACACTCCACCAGTAATATAAGGATATGATCCTTCAAGGACAAAACAAACTCTTAGTCTTTTATCATTTATCTTGTTAGCCATTTAAATTCCTATCCAATAATCAATTAACATCTGTTCTTTATCTGATAAAGGACCTGGGAAATCCTGGATTCTATGACAGACATCAAGTGTATCGCTGTACTTTCCCATTGCAAACCATATCTCTGCTTTTAAAAATAAATATGATATCGATTCTTCAGTTTTTTCCTTGTCAATTATATCCGCAGCATTCATATAGAGTTTTAATTCCAGAAGTATTCTAATAAGAGTATTTAATTCTTCAGATAAAAGTTTTCTTTTTTCACGAACATCTGAAAAATACTGATATGATTCACGTAAAAAAAATTTCTTAATGGATTTCCTCTCTTTATTAAGCATTGCTAATTCAAAAAAAAGTCTACCCAGCTTACTAAAAACTTCTATAGACTCCTCAATCACTATTGTTTGTTTTAATTCTTCAATTTTTTTGTTATATCTATTCTCGATTATATTAATACTTTCTGCTGCAAATAATGCAATTTCCTGATCTTCAGAAAAAATTAGATTTTCAAAAATACTTATCAAAACAATATTTGTTTCAAGCCCAAGATTATCCCTGGAGAGGAGGCGCTCTATTTCTTCAATATCATAGGGAGTTTCATCCAGGGGTTTTGTGGATCCGGATTTATAAGTAAATACAGAAATGGGAAGAAACCCGGCCTTATAGGCCTTTAATGCGGCTATAGGTGTTTTGGGCTGAAAACTCTCTTTTCTATCTCGAAAATAGTCATATCCATCCATAGAAGCTATACCTTTTGCATCTCGACCAGATTTTCTGCAAGGTTAAGAAGTTCCTCTGCACTTATATCTTCTGATCCAATAGATGAATATCCAAGGATCACATCAAGAAGTATTTTATTATCATTAATTGTCCAGTTATAGCTATTAATTACTCCAAGACTTTCAAGGCAAAAAAGTGATGCTCCGTCATAGTCTATATTTGGATAATATATTGCAATCTGATTTTTCTCTTTATAATGGAAAAAATCAACCATATTTCCAGAAAGAGAATGCAGCTTATCCAGCATCAGCAGCATAAGTTTATAAACTCTTTTATCTCCATGGGTTTTAATTAAGTCATCGAACTCTGTAAGTTCAAGTAAGATAACAGAAAAAACACTTTGATTTTCTGCTGATTTCTTAATCTCATTTTCTATAAAAGAAAATAACTGAGATACTGAGGGGAGATTTGTTTCCGGATTTACCTCGTTATATTCTATTAAGGCTTCATACTCAACAGCTCGTTCAATAGCAGTACCTGCCAGATCAATAAGAATAGCCAGCAATTTTTCAGTATAAAGATTATATTTTGTAAAAGGCATAGCCTCAATATTTAAGACACCCCATATAGAATTTGAAAGGTTTATAGGAAAAGTAAGTATATTTCTTTTAGTATCCATAGCAGATAAATTTTCATATTCAAGAAGCATTCTTACAGAAAATATTCTGTCATTTCTATAAACCCAACCATTTATCGTTGAATCAACACTCTCAATTGTATTTAGTACATCATCAGAATCCCATCCAACATTTGCAACCATAACCAGTTGCTTACTATTTTTTTCATACTCCCATATTGAAGCTTTTTCTGCCCATGAAAATTTTTGAACAGTGCTTATAAGAACCCCCAGGGTTTTTGAAAGATTCTGTGAATGCATAGCTTTAACCTGGGTATACAGAGCGGTAACCGAATCCTGCTGCCTTAAAACTCTCTCTTCAAGTTCTCTATTTACTGCAGAAACAGTGCTTAATTCCTTTTGGAGTTTATTTTTATCCAGAGAAACTTTCTTCATATATAATCTTTGGGTTTTAATTTGAGAGACAAAAGAATGATGAATCATACCTAAAAGATATATAATAATTAATACAACCGGGATCTGAATACTAATTAAGCTCCATAATGTTTTCCAATAAACTATAATATTAAAATCAGGATTAATTGGAATTAATATAAAAACAAGAGAAAATCCAAGACTTAAATATCCATAATTCCGCCCATAATAAGCAGATATTAATGCTGCAATAAGAAAATATGGATTTAATGATGATTTAAAAAAACCTGGATTTTCAGGAAAATACAGATTAACTATAAATAAAGTAAGAGAAAGAAAAAAAAGCTCTGCAATTTTTCGAAAAATTTTCATTCGTTCTGAAATCATTTTATAAAAAGCCTCTGGCATTCCTTGAAAAGAGGATCTTCTTCAAAAATTTCCAAATAGGATGTTTTAAAATATTCCAGATCTTCTTCAGTATGATTTGTTAAAATCAATACATTTTTTAGTAACTCATCCCGTGTTCCTTCTCTTTGACCATAACCAATATAATCAGACAAAATATCAGCAAGAGTAATTGTAAGAACCAGTTTTTTATATTTTGAATTTATATTAAGGGTATTATGTTCTTTTGCAGCATCCACATATACATCAGGAAAATTCCAGCGCTCTAAAAGAGAAGCTCCAATTTCACGATGATCAGTTTGATAAGTATTCCTCTCGGAAACCTCCACAGCTTCATCTGATTTAGCTATAGATTCAAGTAATTCAGCATATAAAGCCGGATCTGACTGAAAAAGAGCCGCCTGACCTATATCATGAAGAAGTCCGGCCACAAATGCAATTTCCTCATTAGCACGATCTTTTTTTCTATGCATAATGTGTTTTGCAATAAAAGCAGTTGCAATTGAATGCCTCCAGAAACTAGTCATATATTCACTGGTTTTCAGTTCTTTGGAAAACTGGGATGCAGTTATAAGTAAAACAAGGCTTTTTATGTTTTTAAAGCCTAACAAACCAATAGCAACCTGCAGATTGGCAATTTCACTCTGTCTGGCATACATTGCAGAATTTGCAACCTTTAAAATTCTGGCTGTTAGCATAGGATCAATCATAATAATATCTTCAAGCTCTTTAAATGAGATATCAAAATTATCATCTGCAATTGCCATTATTTTCGATGCAACATCAGGTATTATAGGTAAATTTTTTATATACTTATCAAATTTGTCCATTTGATTACGTGCTCCTGGGAAAAAATGTCTATACCATCAGGATCGGAAGAATATTATTTATAATTTAGATTTATTAAATAAGAAATATTTTTAGGAAATAAAAATTTATAACAGGTGTATAAACAAGTAGGGACGGGTTTAAAACCCGTCCCTGCAGTAAGAATTCTAAAAGATATTAATAATCTCTGTTGTTTCTTCTTGGTTTTTCAATTGCTTCGTTAACTCGAAGACGTCTTCCACCCTGTTCGCTCTGGTCAAGTGCGGAAATTGCAGCTGTTGCAGCATCATCTTCAGCCATTTCAACAAATCCAAAACCTTTTGACTGTCCTGTGTATCTGTCTTCAATAATTA
>DAOVSY010000131.1 GCA_030633365.1 Spirochaetaceae bacterium
AAACTTTTCCATCATCTTTTTCATAAAAAGAGACTCTGCATGGCATCAAAGAAGAAACAATTCTCTCGTCACTTAATTTAAGAATTGCTCCAGCATGATCAGGATGACAGATTTCAAAAACTACTACTTTCTTAACATCTTTATCGTATTTGGCCATTGTTTTCTGCAGATCATGTATTGTAGATACTTTCCATTCTTTGTCTGCTACTGACTTTGTAAACACTTCTACTGTTTTATCAAAGTCGTAGGGACTTACATTTTCCAGCATCATCATTGAGGGCATAGCTATAAATGCAATTATTCCTGTTAACAGAATTCCTGCTATAAGACCGCCCAGCCCAACTAGCATTGATTTTTTGTTCATTTTAATTTCCTTAAAGTATATGATTTTTTATATAGTAGTAAGGGTATTACTATTTGTAAATATCATAAAAACTTTATTAAGGATTTTACATATATTTGTAATTCCGGTAGTTTTACTAAATTTATTACTCTATTCCAACCATTTTCTTATTAACAAGCTTTCTTACAACCCTTGTATCCAAAATCCCTGCAGGTACTGGATTATCTTCTGATTCAATTACAGGAATCTGTTCCCTTCCCATCTGTTTCATGGTCATTAAAGCATCTTCAAGGGATTGAGATTTAATTATAAGATCGTGAGTTGGATCGATGATATCTTTTGCTAAGATCCAGTCCCATGTATCCTGGGAGGCTATAAGCTGTTTAAGTTCATTCATAGTTATCATCCCAATAGTTTTATTTTCTTTATCTACAACAGGAAGGCAGAAGTATTCACTTTGTGTAAAATAGGATACAAGTTGTGTTACCGAATCTGTCTCTTTAATAATTGGTGTGTCTTTTTGAAGAACTTCTTCAAGGGATAGTTTTGCAATGATATCTTCTTCTGTTACATTTTTACCTGATTCTTTTGCCAGCTTAATAGCAATTTTAACCATAGAAGGTCCAATAATCTGTACGATAAAAGTTGTTGCTGTTACTCCTGTAATAATAATATCTCCCAGATAAATTCCATCTGCAATAACAAGATGATTCAAATGCTGACTGGCCATAATTGACAGTCCTATTGCAACACCTCCCTGGGCAAATAATCCCATACCTGTATATTTTTGAACAACAGGGTCTGCTTTTGTAATTTTTGCACCAAGCCAGGCTCCCAGCATTTTACCTGCGCTTCGAAAGAATACATAAAGGCCAACAATAATCCATAGAAACCCAGGCATATTATTAAGGGTTAATCTGGCACCTACAAGTACAAAAAAGAGTACGTAAATAGGAGAGGCAAAACTCTTTATAAGAGCAAATAGTTCTTTGCTTCTTTTTGGGGCCAGGTTTGTAATGACTATTCCAAGGGTCATGGCTGCAAGAATAACATCCAAATGAAGCATCAGTGAAAGAGCAATAACAATTAACAAAGTTCCGATTGTAAAAACCATAGTTCGTGTTTTATCGCTGCTGTATCGTACAATTAGGTTCATGAAGGCACCTGCAGCTCCTCCGAGGGCAACAGCACCAAAAAGTTCCATGCTAATTGATAAAAGTTGCTCCAGAACTGAGGTATCTCCGCCAATTATCATCTGTGCCGCACCAGTTCCCAGGCCATAAAGGGTCATTGCTAGGGCATCATCCAGAGCAACAATAGCAATTATTGTAGTTGTTAAAACGCCCTTTGATCTGTATTCCCAAAGTACATCCATAGTTGATGCAGGATCAGTTGCAGAGGCTATTGCTCCAAATACTATTCCTCCTGCAAGGGAAGCTGCAAAATTTTTGGTGAATATATAGAGAACCAGGCTGACGGATATTGTTACAAGTGAAAATGAAAGTATACCTTCTCCCAGCAGGATAGCCGAAAACTGTTTACCATACTTTTTCATTGTACTTCCATGTAATTCTCCTCCTACAAGGAAGCCTATTATCCCAAGGGCAAAAAAATTAAAATTATCAAGAGAAAGAATGACATCACTGTTAATAAATCTTAGTCCGCTTTTACCAATAATCAATCCAATTACAAGATAACCAAGAACCTGGGGGATTTTAATTTTCTGGAAAAACCAGGCACCGGCAATCCCTCCGAAAACTGCAAGTCCTAAAATTAGCATTATACTGTATTGTGCGTTTAACATTTTTTATTCTCCTTTAGTAAGAAGGTTGTAGATTTTCATTGAATCATCTTCCAGTAGTAATTTATTTCTAAAGGATTCATTTTTGAGAAGTGTACTTATTGAGGCCAGTAGTTTTAAATATTCTGCATGCTGATTTTGAGCTGCAGCTACCATAAAAACTATTCGTACTGGTTTATCATCCAAAGTTTGGTAATCAATAATATCTGTTTTATTTACAGCTACAGAAACAACAATATCTCTTACAGAGTTTATGCGAATATGGGGAATTCCAATACCAAGGCCAATACCTGTACTCATAAGGCTTTCTCTTTCCCAAATTGCTTTTTCAAGCTTTTTCCTGTCTTTAATCTGGGGTGCATCTGAAATATTATTTATTAAAGATGTAAGAATGTCCCTTTTTGTTGAATAATTGCTTATAAGTACTCTTTCTGGAGCAAGAAGTTGGTTTAAACTGCTTAATCCAATATCTTTTGATTTATTGCTTTTAAGTTTGTCATTAATCCATTGGTCGATATCACTTTTACTGAACCTCCAGACATTTCCTAGTTTTCCGGCAGGTATATCACCTTTTTGTGCCCAATCATATATTGTTCTTTCTGAAATTTTTATATATTTTGCAACTTCTTCAATTGTAAGGATGCTGTCTTCCATTATTTGCCTCCGTATGTATCAAAAATACATAATAGGGTAGTAAATGTCAATATATGTCGTAAAAAGTACTAAAAAGGTGTAAAAATGTTTATATCTCTAATAATATATCATTTAGAGAAGAAGTAAGAGTGAACATTACAAAAATGTAATATATCCGTAATGTTATTGTAATTTACCTGATATAATATTTAAAAAATAAAATATTGATAAGAAAAGACAGCTTTCTTGACTTTTAGCCTGACCGGGAGTATATCTATTCTGTTCAATATATATAAAAAATCAGCTTATATTTTATGGAGGCTTCATTTATGACTGAAGATGTATCCGGACCTGTTCTTGATGTTGCAGGTACAGGTAAAAAGGTAGACCAGGTAACAGGCCTTTTAGCCAGTTTAAGGCAGGAAATACAAAAGATTATTGTTGGTCAGGATTACTTGATTGACCGTTTAATTATTGGACTGTTATGTAATAATCATGTTCTAATCGAAGGTGTCCCTGGATTGGCAAAAACGTTGTCAATTACAACTTTAGCCAAAACATTAAATTTGGGTTTCCATAGAATCCAGTTTACCCCTGATCTACTTCCTGCTGATTTAATTGGTACTTTAATTTACAATCCTAAGACAGGTGAATTTACTCCAAAAAAAGGACCTGTTTTTTCCAATATAATTCTTGCAGATGAAATAAACCGAGCTCCGGCAAAGGTCCAAAGTGCTCTTCTGGAAGCAATGCAGGAACGACAGGTTACCATTGGTGATGAAACCCACAAACTGGATACACCTTTCATGGTGCTTGCTACTCAGAACCCTATTGAACAGGGTGGAACCTACCCCCTCCCTGAAGCACAGGTGGACAGGTTTATGCTTAAGCTAAAAATAACTTATCCCAGTAAATCTGATGAACTTCTTATATTAAAGCGAATGGCAAAATCCAATCCCAATATGGATGTTCAACCTGTTATTGGTGCTAAAGAAATCCTGATGCTTAGAGATCTTACAGATGAGATATATATTGATGATAAGATTGAGGAATATATTGTAAATATTATAGATGCCACCAGACACCCTGAAGATTATGGTCTTGAGCTGGGGAATTATATTCAGTATGGAGCTTCCCCAAGGGCAACAATTTATCTGACCATGGCTGCAAAAGCCTATGCACTGCTTCATGGAAGGGGATATGTTACTCCTCAGGATGTAAAGTCTATTGGAATGGATGTTCTTAGGCATAGAGTAATAATAAGTTATGAAGCAGAAGCAGATGAGAAAACACCGGAAGATATTCTCCAGGCAATATTCAGTGTGGTGGAAGTGCCGTGATTTCACGGGATCTGGCAAAGAAGATCCGCTATATTCAGATCACTACCAGCAGAGCTGCTAACAGTACCTTTGCCGGAGAGTATGAGAGTGTATTCAAAGGACAGGGAATTGAGTTCGATGAAGTACGGGAATATCAGGCCGGAGATGATACAAGAGCTATAGACTGGAATGTAACAGCACGAACAGGTGTTCCTTTTATTAAACGTTTTGTAGAAGAGCGTGAACTGGTAGTAATGTTTTTGGTTGATATGAGTGGTTCCGGTGTTTTTGGAAGTATCGAGAAAACTAAAAATGAAATTGCTGCGGAAATTTGTTCTTTACTTGCATTTTCTGCTATAAAGAATAACGATAAGGTTGGACTTATTGTCTTTACAGATACTGTTGAGTTTTTTCTTCCACCGGAAAAAGGGACCCGGCATGTTTTAAGACTTATAGAGGAAATTCTTAATTTTAAACCCAAAGGGGTAAAAACTGATATAGGCGCTGCTCTGGATTATCTTGGCAGAGTAAGTAACAAAAAAACTGTAGCTTTTTTAATATCCGATTATTTGGATAGTAATTACGAACAAAAATTAAGAGTGATGAACAGGCGTCATGATCTAATAGCAGTAACAATCAGTGATCCCAGAGAGCTAGATCTGCCAAAGGCTGGTTTGGTTAGACTATTGGATGCTGAAACAAGTGAAAATATTATAATTGATACAAATAGCGAAAAAGTTCGTAAGTGCTACAAAGTAAAAGCTTTAGAAAGAAAAGATAAATTAAAAAGAGTTTTTTTTACCTCAGGTATAGACCAGATTGATATTCGAACAGATAAGGATTATTTAAAAAGTATAACTACATTTTTTCTAAACAGGGAAAGGCGGCTTAAAAGGTGAAAGTTTTTTTTAATAAATTATTTCTACTATTTATTTCACTTATTATCTTTTCTTCCTGCAGCGAAGAACTTCAGAGTTTTAATTCTGACACATATGAATATGAAACCAGTTTTTCCAAAGGTCCTATTTTTTTGGATATGAAAGTAGATAATACAGAAATAAATACTAGCCAGAATATAAAAGTATTTTTAACTGGAAAAGCTTATGAGGGATGGAAACCTTCTTTCCCTGATCTGAAGGATAGTTTAGGTGAATTTACTGTAATAAATGTTTCTGATAATTCTGCACGACTGGAAGATGATGGCTCTATTGGAATTAGCAGAACTATTATATTAAAACCATTTCTTTCCGGAGAATACGAAATCCCTTCTCTGTCTCTGGATTATATTGATCAGGACGAGAATAAGGGAGTCCTGTTAAGTACCCCTTTATTAGTTAGTGTAAGCAGTCTATTACCGGAAGATACTGAAAATCTTCAGCTCATGGAGATAAGGGAACCCAATACTTTTAATTATTGGAAGATGATAATTATTATTTCTATTGCAATAATCATTCTTGGAGCAGTTTTTCTAGCATTTTTACTAATTCGTAAAGGTCAAAGAGAGAAACTTATACCTGGAATCCCACCATATGAAGAAGCTTTTAATAAACTTACTTTTCTTCTTGATAAAAAACTTCCACAGGAAGGTAGATTTAAAGAGTTCTATTTCCAATTAAATTTAATTGTAAGGGTATATATAGAAAAGCAGTTTGCTATAAGAGCTCCGGAACAGACAACAGAAGAATTCCTTCAGGATTTGGCTGTATCCAATAATATTGCAGATGGATTTAAGCAGAGTTTAAAGGAATTTTTAATTCATTCAGATCTTGTTAAATTTGCCAGACATAAACCTGAAAAAGATGAAATTACAGATTCTGTAGAGTCATGTAAAAACTTTATAAAGGTGACAGGAGAAATGCTATGATATTTCAGGATCCTTTAGCATTTTTACTTCTTTTAGTAATTCCTGTTATTTTTTTAATACGCTATAAAAAGGGTAAAAGAAGTAATTCCGGAATTCCTTTCCCTTCTGTTTCTCTTGTATCAGATTTACCCAGATCATTCCGCCAGAAACTTGGATTTATTAAACCCTTCCTCCTTGTCTTTTCAATGGTACTCTTAGTTGTAGCTCTTGCCCGGCCACAGTATGGGATGGAGGAAGTAAAGACTGTTAATAAGGGAATTGCTATAGAGATGGTTGTCGACCGGTCAGGTAGTATGGGAGCGGGTATCCGTTATGAAGGGAAGAATATTACAAGACTGGATGCTGTTAAACTGGTTTTTACAAATTTTGTTCTTGGAAATGGTAAGGAACTGAAGGGAAGATCAAATGATTTAATTGGTCTGGTCAGTTTTGCCAGATATGCAGATACTGTTTATCCCTTATCATTGTCCCATACCACAATAACAGGATTTTTAAAAAATGTTTCTTTAGTAACTGACCGAAATGAAGACGGAACCGCTATTGGTGATGCACTTGCTTTAGGCTCTGCAAGACTCAAAACTATTGAGGATGCGTTAGATGATCTGGAAAATAAAGAAGATTATATTATTAAGAGTAAAATTATTATTCTATTAACTGATGGTCAGAATAATTGGGGGAAATATTCTCCAGTTCAGGCTGCAGAGATTGCCAGAGATTGGGGTATTAAAATTTATGCAATAGGTATTGGTGGAGAAGATGTTGAAACCTTAACTAAAGTTGCAAGTATAACTGGTGGTAAGTATTTTTCTGCAGATAATGTTAAAGGACTTACAAAGGTATATGAGGAAATAGACAGCCTTGAAAAAAGTGAAATAGAATCAGTAAAATATATGGATTATAAAGAGGCATTTCTTCCATTTGCAATAGCAGCTTTTATTTTCATTTCTTTATATATTATTCTTTCAGCTACACTGTTAAGGAGGATCCCTTAACCATGATGTTTAGATTTATTTCTTTGGCAAATATTAATTACCTTTGGCTTGTACCAATTTTAATTTTAATCTATGTGTATGACCACTATAAGAGAAAAACCGCTCTTTTAAATTTTGTACATGATAATTATCTCCAAAAAATATCTTCCCTTGTTAATATAAAAAGAAGACGAACAGAACAGGTTCTTCTTCTTTTATCTCTAATTTTTATTGTTCTTGCAATTGCCAGACCAGGTTGGAATCCAAAACCTGTGACTGTTGAAAGAAAGGGAAGAGATGTTGTTTTTATTATAGATATTTCCAGGAGTATGCTTGCAGAAGACTTAAAACCAAACAGACTTGAAAGAGCCAAAACAGAGATTATTGACACAGTCTCCAGACTTTCCGGCAGCAGGGTAGCTTTACTTGAGTTTGCAGGTTCTACAGTTGTTAAGTCTCCACTTACTACAGATTATGCTTTTTTTAGATCTGCAACTGAAAGCCTTTCTGTTGATGATGTATCCAGAGGTGGTACAATGCTTGGAGATGCTTTACGGGAGGCCATGACCCAGGTTTTAGATCCTAAAGAGAAAAATTTTAAGGATATTATTCTTATAACAGATGGTGAAGACCATGAGAGCTTTCCTGTTGAAGCAGCAAAAGCAGCTGGAGAACAGGGGGTGAGATTAATTGTAATAGGTCTTGGAGATGAAAATCAGGGGACAAGAATACCTGTAATTGATGCTGATGGAAAGAAAACATTTCTTACTTATAATGGAGAGGAAGTCTGGACTAAACTGGATGCCGATACACTTAGAGCTATGGCTGCAGTTAGTCCTGGAGGTAAATACTTAAATGTTGGAACTGGTGCTTTTGACCTGGGAGAGATTTATCTTCGTTTAATAGCCA
>DAOVSY010000568.1 GCA_030633365.1 Spirochaetaceae bacterium
GAAGGATCGTAAATTATTACACTCTCTGCATTAACTTCATCAATTAAAATTGCAGTTTTTAGCCCTTTTGTTTTTTTTATAAAAATAGAAAAATTCTGTTCAGTTTTAATATTTTCTGTAAATATAGATTGTGATTCCTGAACATCCTGAGAAATATTAAAACCATTCATATTATATTTAGCCAGATTAGTCCTTCTCCATTCTTCTTCCCCTGGAACAGGCCATTTACTATTTTTGAACTTAATAGATGATGTTTGATTTATATCTATTAATTTTTCCTGGATTTCTTGTTTAATAATTATATCAGCCAATTGATTTCTCCATTTCCAGTTCAATTAATCTGTTTAACTCAACTGCATATTCCATTGGAAGTTCCTTAACCAGGGGGTCAAGAAAACCGTTAACAATCATGGTGGAAGCACTTTCTTCATCCAGTCCCCGGGACATAAGATAAAACAACTGATCCTCAGATATTTTACTAACACTGGCTTCATGTTCCAATACTGCATCATCTGAGCTAACTTCCATATAAGGAAAAGTATTAGACACTGATTTATCATCAATTATTAGTGCATCACAGACAACTTTTGATCTCGCATTTTTTACACCGTCAGCTACTTTTATCAGACCTCTGTAGGTTGAAATACCACCATCTTTACTAATGGATTTAGAGGTAATTACGGAAGTAGTATTATCTGCAAGATGAACAACTTTACCCCCAGTATCCTGCTCCTGATTAAATCCTGCATATGCTATAGAAAGAATCTCTCCATGAGCACCTGGTTCTTTAAGAAAAACTGAAGGGTATTTCATAGTTCGCTTGCTTCCAATATTTCCATCTACCCATTCAACTGTTGCATCTTTATATGCAAAGGCTCTTTTAGTAACAAGGTTATAGATATCACCGGACCAGTTTTGAATAGTTGAATACCTTACCCTGGCACCTTCTTTTGCAATAATTTCCACTACTGCACTATGAAGAGAATCTGTTGTGTATACCGGAGCAGTACACCCTTCTATGTAATGAACAAAACTGCCTTCCTCTGCAATAATTAATGTCCGTTCAAACTGTCCGAAATTTTCTGAATTTATTCTAAAATAAGCCTGTAAAGGAATATCGACATGCACTCCTGCAGGTACATAGACAAAACTACCACCAGACCATACAGCAGAATTTAATGCTGCAAATTTATTATCTGTATGAGGAATAATTGTTCCAAAATATTTTTTAACTATTTCAGGATGTTCTCTCACTGCTGTTTCAGGATCACAAAATATTACCCCTTGTGCTGCTATCTCCTCTTTTAGATTATGATATACAACTTCTGAATCATATTGTGCTCCAACACCGGCAAGAAATTTTTTCTCTGCTTCAGGAATACCAATTCTGTCAAATGTTTCTTTTATATCATCAGGAACATCATCCCAGGATCGTTGCTGCTTATCTACAGGTTTTGCATAGTAATAGATCTCATCAAAATTTATATCGCCTATATCTGCACCCCAATTGGGAAAATCTTTTTTAAGAAAGGTTTGATAAGCCTTAAGCCTGTAATTCAGCATCCATTCAGGTTCATTTTTTATTTTTGAGATTGATCTTATAACGCCTTCATCAAGACCTTTTTTTGTCTTAAATATTGATTGATCGGGAAAATAATAACCATGTTCATACTCTTCAAGAGGCAATTGTGCGCTGATACTCATCTGCATCCTCCGGTATATTAAATTCTTCCCGAACCCATCCATATCCTTTAGATTCAAGCATATCCACAAGATCTCTTCCTCCGGATTTTACTATCCTTCCCTGATAGAGAATATGAACAAAGTCGGGATTTATATTTTCCATTATTCTTTGATAATGAGTAATTATAAGGGCTCCAAAATTTTCACCCTTTAACGTGTTAACTCCTGTAGCAACTGTTTTAAGAGCGTCAATATCCAGAC
>DAOVSY010000582.1 GCA_030633365.1 Spirochaetaceae bacterium
ATAGTTCTTGAAAGTGAAGCAAGCCAGCCTTCGTCAGAATGCATTGATGGGAAATATATCAAAGTAACAATACTTAATATGATATAGATAAATATTGAGGCTGTAATAATGGGGTTCTTAAGTAGTTTTATACCATGCATTATATTCCCTTTAGTTGAATTATATAAAAAATCCGCTGCCTTAGGCAGGGCGCATCCCCGAGCAGTGAGCTTGCGAGCGACCAGGGGCAGCGGAAGGAGTTATAGAAAAGATTTTTTAATTTGATGAAACAACAGTATACTCTCTGTTTGCCCAGCCTGAAGGTGCAGTTACTCCAGTTCCCATTCCACTTTTTAGTGAAACAGCATCATATCCAAGCAGTTTTAATCCTGCAATAGTTTGACCTGCTGTCTGACCAGAATAGCAATTGATAATAATCTTCTTATCTGCAGGTAATGAAGCAAACATCTCATTCATACCTTTTCCCCATGGTATATTTGTTGCTGTTTCAATATGTCCTTTTGCATAATCTTCAGTCTTTCTGATTGATACAAATGCAACATCTGAATCTCCTGAATCGAGGATTTTTTTGGCATTTTCTTCGCTTACAATATTACTTGCAAATGGGGTTCCTGAAAGTGATGCGAATTCTTCATAATAAGCTTTATAAGCTGCATCAATGGCAGAATCGGTTTCCCATGTTTTTGTTGTATCAAGAAAATATACTTCCGTTTCAGTTACTGCCCCAACTCCCTCTACCTTGGATATACCGAAGTTCCATCCATATTTGATAGATCTTGCGGAAACACCAGCTACATTAAGAAGTAATACAGCCTGACCAGCAGTTTGCCCGGAATAACAGTTTATATAGACATCTTTGTCCCTTGGAATATATTTAAGCTGATTATAAAGTTCCATACCCCATGGCACATTTACTGCACCTTTAAGATGGCCTTTTGCATAATCATCAGCTTTTCTAATATCAAGAATAACCATATCTTCGTCAGTTTTTACCATATCAACAATATCTGTCTGGGCTATCATGTAGTTGTGGCTCGGCATATTTTCGAAATAATCATTAACTGCATCTTCAAGTGTATTAACCTGAACTGCAGGTGCTGCCTGTACTTCCGCAGGAGCTTCTTTCGGGCTGCAAGAGATGAGAAGGCCTGACACCAATAAACTAACTGTAAGTAATGTGATTAAAATTTTTTTCATTCTTTCCTCCATTTATATATGTTTTAATTTTTAAGAGTTATCAGATGAATCAATCTGGTAAACTTTTGTTTCCGGTTTAAAAACTGGATTTGCAGGGCTGGCAGACCATTCCACCCAGGCTCCATCATACAGTTTTAGATTTCTATAACCTGCATTATAAAGAGCAAGATAAGTTTGAGCTCCTCTTATTGATGTTTTACAGAACATAATTATTTTATCGTTGTAATCAATATCTTCTTCCAGATATCGAATCTGTATTTGACTAACTGGTCTATATGCCTGATCAGAAAAATTATTTCCTTCAAAGTTGAGCAGAACAGATCCAGGAATTGTTCCTTCGTTATATTCTTCCTGGGATCTTGTATCTATAATAACTGTGTTTTCAGAAGGAGTGTTTATATGGTTTTTTATCTCTTTTCTAAGAGCAAGCATTTCACTATTTACAGCAGCTGTCTTAAAAGATCCTTTTGCTACATCAGGAATATTTGTAGTAGTATTTATTCCTGCTTTTAATAAAGCATCCATACCACCGCTTACAACCTTTACCTTATTATGACCATATATTTTTAATGTCCACCAGAGTCTGGCACTATCCATGTTTTTATTGGAATCATATACAACTAAAG
>DAOVSY010000631.1 GCA_030633365.1 Spirochaetaceae bacterium
ATCTTCAGAGAAAAGGACTATTTGCTAATGGATAAAAACGCTTTGAAGGATATAGCATTTAAAGAGATAGAAAAGCACAGAGATAAAATTATTGATATTGCCAACTCAATTCTTCATGAACCGGAAGAAGGTTTTAAAGAAAAAAAAACAGCCCAAAAAGTTAAAGAAGCATTTAACAGTATTGGTATTAAATATCGAAGTGACCTTGCTATTACAGGTATAAAGGGTATATTAGGGGGAAAAAGTGAAGGGCCGGTAATAGCTATTATTGCCGAACTTGATGCTATTATAAACAATGATTACCCTTTTGCGGATAAAAAAACCGGTGCAGCCCATGCCTGTGGTCATTTTGCCCAGATTGCACAATTAATAGGTGCAGCAATTGGGTTAAAGAAAATTGCAGATAATCTTTCCGGCCAGGTAGTACTATTTGTAGTTCCAGCTGAAGAATATATTAATCTTGAATACAGAGAAACCCTTAAAAAAGAGGGACGTATAAAGTATTACGGTGGCAAACAGGAACTCATTCGCCTAGGTGAATTTGACGATATCGATATAGTAATTATGCAGCATGCACAGTCAGAATATCCTGGAAGAAAGGCTCTGATAGCGGATGGAAGTAATGGTTTTATTGGTAAGAGTGTCAGTTTTATAGGAAAAGAGGCACATGCAGGAGATGCCCCATATAATGGTATAAATGCATTGAATGCCTTCAATATAGCTTTATCAGCAATACATGCTCAAAGAGAAACCTTCAAGGATGAAGATTCTGTCAGAGTCCACCCTATAATTACAAGGGGGGGTGATAGTGTAAACAATGTACCATCAGAAGTAAAAGTTGAACTATATGTAAGGGCCAGAACAGTTAAGGCAATAAAAGAGATAAACAGAAAAATTGACATCGCTTTAATGGCTGGAGCAATGGCCGTAGGAGCGCAGGTAGAGATAACTAATACACCAGGATACCTGCCTGTTGAAAATAATAGTCAGTTAAAAAGTATATGGGCAAAAAATGCAACTGAGCTTATCGGCAAAGAAAATATATTGTATGTGGGTCCCCGGGGAGGTTCCACAGATATGGGGGACCTGACACAGATAAAACCAGGCATACACCCTTATGTAGGCTCATTCAGAGGGGAACTTCATTCCAGAGATTTCAGGGTTGCAGAGGAAGAAATGACATATATAATTTCTTCAAAAATATATGTACTTACAGTTATTGACCTTCTCTATGGAGAAGCAGAAACAGCAAAGGAAATTATCAGAAATTTTACACCGAATTTAACTAAAGACAAATATCTGGAACTACTGGATTCTCTTTCTTATAAAAGACTCTGGAAGTATGAAGACAAAGAGGATCTATAAATTCCCCACCCAATCACAAAGAATATCAACACCTTCCAGCAATTCAGGAGCAATCACCTTTAGCTCATCATGCTTCAATTGATGCTCAATTTTATTATTAACTAAATATTTTAATGCTTTTTCTCCATCGAAATTTACATATGCCATTCTGGCTGTAAATTCATCTTTAGGCCTTCCGAAAGAAACCCCTG
>DAOVSY010000027.1 GCA_030633365.1 Spirochaetaceae bacterium
AGGGTTTTGTTCTTACTATTGGACAGTCTGTTCCTGCAATCTATTTCAATGATCTGTTGGGAATTAATAATGATATTCATGGTTTTGAAATATCCGGTAAACCCAGAGACTTAAACAGACATAAAAGTTATTTGCCGGATATGAAATTGTCAAATCCTGATGATCCTTTTTATAAGGCATATTTACCTCTGTTAAATAAAATTTTGGAACTACGCACTAGTGATAATGCCTATTATCCGGGGAGTGATAGTTTTGAGTTTACAGCTTTGACAGATACTTTATTTTTAAACCATCCATATCATGGTGGGGATCATTCTTTAATACTGGGGAATATTTCTGAAAAACCGGTTACTTATAAACTGGATATTTCAACTTTGCAGGGTGTAGATGAAAGTTGGCTGGAATTTAAAAAGGACAATTCTTTAGTGGATGGAATTACAGGATCAAAATACCTGATGGATGAACAGAGATTCTTAAATTTGGAATTGCCGTCTTATGGAATGCTGTGGCTGAAATAGGAATGAATTGTAATTTTTGTTAAAATTATATATACATTTATTTATGATAAAACCAAAACAGGTCTTTACTGACCCCCATATTAAATCATTCCTATTCAGTATGTTTATTTTTGGTATTGCTGTAGGTTTGTATGGTGGAGCTTTAAATAATTTTTTAGCTGAAGTATTACATATTGATCGTTTTGAAAGAGGGGTAGTGGAGTTTCTTAGGGAGCTTCCTGGTCTGCTTCTTTTTCTTATGCTTGCTTTATTGTACAGAATCCCGGAGAACAAAATTATTAGAATAGCATTTTTTATTGCTCTTTTAGGAATGACCGGTCTGGCTGTTGCTTTAGAAGCCAGATGGGCTGCAATTACTCTTATAGTTCTTTGGAGTACTGGTGAACATCTGGTAATGCCTATCCGTCAGTCTATAGCCATTCACTCTGCACTTCCAGGCAAAGAGGGTGTTGCCATGGGGCTTGCCCGTAGTGCTGGAAATGTTGGATCTGTTATCGGATTTTATCTGGTTACTGCTCTCTTTATGGGTTTAGGGCATATAGGATCTGTTTCTGTTTTTAGACTTGTTTTTATTATTGGAGCAGTTTTCACTTTTCTTGCATTAATATTTACTTTCCGATTGAAATCGAGTAAGGCTCATGTAAAACGGCAAAGGTTAATGTTTAGCCGCAAATTTTTACGTTATTATATATTGGAAATGTTTTTTGGAGCAAGAAAACAAGTGTTTATGACCTTTGCTCCATATGTTTTAATTTTAAATTACGGAGCATCTACCCAGTTTATTGCCACTTTGTATGGAATATTTGCTTTGGGTAATATTTTTATGAACCCTATTATGGGACGGTTAGTTGATATTCTTGGATACAGAAAAATTTTGATATTGGATTCAGGGCTCCTTATAACACTCTGTTTACTTTACGGATATGCCCATCATCTGTTCTCACAACCTGTAGCCTTTATAGTAGTTTCTGTAGTTTTTGTGTTTGATGCAATGCTCTTTTCTGCAGGTATTGCAAGGGCTGTGTATGTCCGTTCTCTAAGTGAAGGTCAGGAGGAATTAACTGGCACCCTGTCGACCGGAATTTCTGTTAATCATTTAATAAGTGTTGTTATTGCCCTCCTGGGTGGTCTTCTATGGGAACAGTTGGGAATGGAAGTATTGTTTACCAGTGCAGCTATTTTTGGCCTGGGTAGTCTTGTGTTTACTTTGAAATTACCTAAACCGGTGAAATCGTAGGGATGGGTTCCAAACCCATCCCTACAATTTAAAAAATATTAGTTCTAAGCCCAAATGCTATTCTTGCTTCAACACCTCCGCTTACATCAGAGGATATAAACCAGAGTTGTCCTTCTGTATATAGAGAAAAGGAAGTAAACAGTTTACGATCGGGGAGTGTAACCTTTACAAGTTCAATCTGACCTATCAGTGCACCAAGGACAAGCCCCTGATCTGTAAAGCTTATCTCTTCTTCTGACATAGTAAAATAGTTAAATGTGGCTCCTACAGCAAAAGAAGAGGATAAGAAGTTCCAATCATATCCAAAGAAATATTCATATGGTAGTACAGCAATATTTGCCAGTATCTTTGTACCAATAACAAATCCATTAAATCGTCCTGGAGGTGCCATTCCAAGCTGTAATTGAAGTTTTACATTATCATCAAAAAATGTCAGACCAGCACCTATTTCTGTATATGTAGATCCCAGGAAATGTGCATCAATATATAGTCCCTGGATAAATGATGGTATCTGGTATTTACTTTTATCTCCTTCTCTAAGAGCTACTGATATATTTTGTAATCCATATCTATCATTACCTATTCCTGAGATGCTGATAGTATCATTAAATTTCATCCCTTCACCTGGTGCTATCATTTCAATCCTTGGAGCTATGTCATCTACAATTACTTGTGTTTTTGTTACTGCTGTTGCTCCATCAGAAAATCTTGCTCTGACCAGTATCCCAAGTTCTCCATTTTTTATCTCCTGGGTTTCAAGCCTGAACTTCCATACTTCACCCTCTTTTGCTGTATCAAAGGTTCTTCCATTATCTATACTAAATTCTATTTTTTTAATTTCTCTCTCTTTATTAAAAGCTTTTAGAGCTTTTTCATCCAGTTGAGGTATTTCATAATTATATCCTGCAGTACCTGTTATCCATGGTCTGTTTGAAGCAAAATCTCCTGCAGAAAAATTATCAATACTTATCCATGGACCGAGTTTACTAAAAGTAATTTCCCTTTCATCCATTTTTAAAATATTCCCATCTGCCAGTTCAACTTCTAAAGTAAGATTATGAACACCATCTTCAATTTTTTCCTGATCAAGTTTTGCATGAAAATAACCTGAATCTTTTATATCAATTTGGGTTGCCGGAAATCCATCTATATATAATGCAGCCTTTGTAGGTTTATTTAGACTTTCAATTTTCCCCTGAATAATCAAACTTCCAGATATAATCTCTCCTTCAGCAGGTGAATAAAGGATAATTCTGTTATAATTAAGACTTTCAATTTTTTCGATGTTTCTGCTTATGGAAGATATGTTCCCTGCACGATCGGAAGCTGTAACTCTAAGATTTATCCATCCCGTGGGGAAGTGAGACATATCAATATTCTGAAGTATTATTTCTTCACCGGGCAAATCTAATGATATTATACTCTCCGGATCATTGATATATTCTTCTCCAGAGATATTCAGCTTTTGAAGTTCAATATTTACAGCAGCCAGCTCAATATTATCGTTTACCAGCCCTCTTAAATCAAAAGAATCTATAATTTGCAAGCCATCAAAAATTTGGGGAAGATCAATATTAGGTTCAGTGTTATCTATGTTTATCAGTGAGGTATACAATCCCTCTACATCATTATTATCAATGGCTTTAATAAGTAAAGAATGTGTTCCATCTTTAATAAGTTCAGTATCCAGAATATATTTCCATTGAACAGAAGTTTGTATTTCATTTGTAATTATAACTTCATTCTCTTCACTTAAATAATCTGTATCTTCCGGAATCTCAATTTGAGATGAATTTCTTTCATCTTCCGGTGAAAGTTCGTATATTTCGGCATCTCCCAACTCTTTTTCTGTAGGGGGTAAAATAATTTCTGTTTTGTTAAAAGTATTCCCATTATCATAAGATATAAGTACCTTACTAATTCCATTTTCATCTGAAGATTCACCAGATATACTAATTTGCCCCATCATTGTATTTTCTATTGATGGTTCTAATAAATGAGAAACAGGCTCATTTTTAGATACATTAAATGTTAGAACTTTTATTTCACTTTCTACTCCACCAGGATCTACGGCTTTAATCTCAACTTTATGTTTGTTATCTGTTATGTTTCGAATTTGAATTGGAATTTCAAAACTATTTGCACCTTCAATTTCTATAAAATCTCCTTCATCTATTCGATATAAAATTTTGTTTATATCGTCATCATCAAATGCCATTCCAGAGATTGTAAAATCATTCTGAATTAGTTCCCCCTCTCTGGGAATTTGAATTTGAACTATGGGTTTATCACTTTCCATGTCTATTTTTAAAGATGGTGTAAATATTGTGAAGTTTCCTGCATTATCTGTTACTCTTAAGGAATAGACAGTCGTTTCTTCATTATAAAGAGTAAGGTCGATGGGCAGAGTAGGGAAGAGTGTCTCTTTAATTGGAATATATGTTTCACCATCTTCTGAGAATTCTACAGTCTGTATTTTTTCATTGTCCTGTATTTTAGCAGTAAAAGTAATTTTCCCGTTAGCCGCCAGATCTGGAAGCGGTGTAATTTGCTCTATTTTTGGAGGGGTACTGTCTTTGATTATTAAAAATTGTCTGACTGTTAGATTCCCAATATTATCGGTGGCCTGGAAATTTAGTAATATTTCGCCATCTTTTTCATTTTCAAAATTTAGAGTTGTATTAAATACTCCTTCTTCCAGTTCTATTTGTATTGGGCTATTGCTATCTATAGAATATTGAAAATTATTAATTCCTACATTGTCTGAGACATTTCCTGAAATATCTATGGAATTAAGAAAAATAGTATCACCGATTTCATTTCTAAATTTAATTTCAGGTGCATTTATATCAACTCCAATTATAAAAGGCCCCAGAGTCGGAAGGGTTTTTCCAGATATTGTGTTTATAGTAATTGTGCAGTTTTCTGAATAACCCGGGGATGCTGCTTTTAAAGTTAGAAGTTTATCCTTTATTATTACTTCCAAAAACTCTGATCCTTCAGATAAAGTAGCTTCTTTAATACTTTCACCGTTAAGAAAGAAATTAATTTTTTCTCCTTCCTGTAGCCTGATTGGAGCAGGTGATGTTCCACTGATTGGAAATCTGTTATCTGTTGAATATAGTTTATTATCGACTGGTGCTTTTACCACTTCTCCTGTTTCGGAATCTGTTCCATGGAGTAAAAGATGAAGTGATTTATTAGTAATTAAACCATATTTATCTGTTATATCAATTGTGAAATCTAAAAATCCAGAGGATATATTTTTTAATGGAATAGAAAATGTCATTAACCCTGGAGTTTCTGTTTTTTTAAGTGAAAGAGTACCTGTCTCTCCTCCACCAATACTCAACATAGCTTTTCCTGTCAGATTATAAATTTGAATAGTCCCATTTATAGATTTGTATTTTCCAGGAATAATTTCCATTCCCTGAAATATATTATTTGTGCTATCATCTTCTAATAAAGTAAGAGATTCAAAATTAATTTCAGGTTCTTTAAGAACTGTATCAAATGATATTTTTAATTTTTCACTTTCAACATTATTAATATCCACAGCATGAATTTCCAGTTTATGAATACCGGAAGAAAGTTTTCCTAAAGATTCATTAAAAGAACGTTGAGTAAGTATACTAACTGGATTACTTCCATCCAATACATAGATAATCTCTTTAATTCCATCATCGTCTGTTGCAAATCCAGAAAGAATTCCACCAGTATTGTTCGAATCACTTACCGGAGTTAGTAATTGTAGATTTGGAAGATCGCCTTCAATATCAAGTTTTAACTGCATTTTATATTCAGTAGTATTTCCAGTAGTATCTGTGAGGGTAAAATTAAGATCGGTTTTAGCAGCATTTGAATAATCAGCATCATAAAACCAGTATGGGTCTCCAATAGAAAGTGGTATTTCAAATGGTTCACCTTTACCCTGTTTAACTGTTAGAGACTTGGTTCCTACTTCATCATTAACTCGTCCAACTACTCTAAATTTACCATTAACCTGAAAATCTTCTGTTGGATATAGTATTTCCAACATAGGTTCTTTATTATCCACAAAAAATAAAAATGCAGAAACAACAACAGATCCCATGTTGTCCGTACTTCTAAACCAGTATATCTGTGGCCCGTCTTCCAGTTCTTTTGTATCAATTTTTATACTGAAAGAGGATGTTAATTCATTTTTTTTTGTTTTTATTGAAACTTCTGTAAAAGTTTCGCTCCCATCTGTACTTAATTCAAGTTTTTTAATTCCATTTCTATCATTTACAATTCCATCCAGAGTTACTTTTCCATTTAACAGAGCACCATTTTCAAATGAGGTAACTTCATTTATTGGTTTTGATTTATCCATTATAAAATTAACGCTGTAACTATCTCCAACTATTCCATTTCCATCTATACCTCTGGCTGTGATTGTATATTCACCATCTTCAAATCCATCAGTGTCCAGATAGAAGGACCAGTATTCTGTACCTTCTGCCTCAAAAAATCCTTCTTCATTTATCTGAACTTCTATCTTTGCAACATTGTCATCATCAATACATGTACCAACTATATTTAGATTACCGCCAACCCTCATTCCTGGATTAGGATTTGATATATTTGTAACAGGTTTATCGGACTCTGGATCAATATGAATATTAAATGGACCTTCGATATATTCATTTCCTGCAAGATCTGTTCCTTTTATAATTATATTATATTTACCTTCGGGATAATCAGAGATATCAAAATCATAGTGCCAGTTTTCCAGTCCCTCTACCTCAAAATACTGATCTTTATTTGAGATAGTCTGTGTATTCTCTTGTTTTGTTACTGAATTAGGTACAGTGTCAGCATTCTGTGTTGTTTCTGTTTCTTCCTGAGAGAAAAGATGGATATTAAACAGAAACAGAATTGTAATAAATAATACAGTTTTTTTCATAAAATAAAATCTCCGAGCGTGTAAAAAATTAAGGTATATAGTAAGTACCTCTAAATTTAATAATTTACAGTACTTTCTATTATAAGTATCGGACTGATGTCTCTTGAACAAGATATGTAAATAATTTATTAATGGTGGTATGGTTAAAAAAAAGATAGTTTATATTAGTATTACTGTAATTTTAGGTTTGATTATAATATTTTTGCTTATAAACTTAAAATACAATAAGCAGATAAGTAATAGTAATGTAGATCTTAATTTATATGTTCATTTTAATGATCCAAGTAGACTTGAAATATTCAATGAAGAGTTGGATTTATTTAATAATTTGGAACCAAGATTCAATATTAACTTATACAATCTTCCTTTTAGTGATCTTGATGATCAATTTAGAAATGGTACTCTTGAACCTCCAGCAGATATTATTGTAAGCTCTGCCCCTGCCTCTTATGGAAAAGATATATTTATTACTGAACCTATATCCTGGACAGGACAGATATGGACACTTTATTATAATAAGGATGTTTTAAAGACTATTGGGATAGATCCTGAGAATATGGAGGATGAGATATCTCAGAGTTTTTCAAGTGGATTGATTAGTAGAAAAGGGATGGAGGAAACATTCTCCATGTTGAAGGATTCTGGTGTAACCCCAATAACTCTTGGAGCCAGGTATGGCTGGCCGCTTGCAGCCTGGATTCAGCATCTGACAGCATTTTCCGGTGGAATAAGAGAAGCCAGAGAGATGCTTTCGGATTCTTTCGATATAACTTCCCCTTACACAGAGAAGGCTATTCAAAGTTTTTCATTTTTTGTCAGAAAGGGATGGGTTATAGAGAATTATCTTGATAATGATTGGCCGGATGCTCTTAGGCAATTAATAGATGGTAATGCAGCTTTTTGTCTTTTAAGTGAAAATCTTGCTACTTCTATTCCGTCAGATATTAGAAACAGAATAGGGTTTATACCATTTCCCCAGTTCTCAGATGATGAACCGGTTCCATGGAGAGTTGGATCTCTAATATATCTTGGTGTTCCTTCTTCTTCTCAATATCATGATGACGCATTAAAAGTTCTGAAATTTCTTACCAGTTCAGGTACTACAAGCAGATTAAGTAAAAATCTTTTTTTACCTTTTTTTGAAAATGACTGGAATATAAATGAAAAAGCTAAATCTGCTGTTCGTGTCATGGAAACTATTCCAAGTATTACATCCAGAACTGAAAGTCCCGTTATACTGGATATTAAGAATAAAATAATCGAGTTGACTGAGATTAAGAAATAAAAAAAGACTGTCCGGTTATTGGACAGTCTAATAATTTTATACTGATATCTATTAATTTAGATCAAGATATGTAATTTCCTCCAGATGAGACCCATTGTATCCAAGATGAATTTTCCCCAGACTGGCACCATTACCATCAGTTTCAGTAAAGTTCTGTCCTGCCTGTGGATTAGTTCCTGCAGGAATGGCAATAACTTCCCAGTCGCCAGTAAAGGCTCCGGTGTTCTCATTAGCACCTGAAAGAATTCCAGCCAGAGAATTGTTGGGATATGCCATTCTTAGAGATACGGGTGTACCTGTAAATGCACTGGAGTAGGTTGTAATAACTGGTCTATAGTCATCATTTCCAATGTCAAAGTCTTTAATAGATATAGAATTATGTTGACCTGCTCCAATGAGGGCATCTACATATACCGTTTTTACAATAGTAAAAGATGTTCCGTTAAAAGTAAGATATGAGTATTTAAGATAATTTTTCTGAGTATCCTGATATGCCAGATGGATACCTCCATCAGGATCAATTACCATTGCTACATGGGCTCCGGCATTTGTATCAATTGTTGTTGGAGTACTCCATGTCCATCCTGTATTCAGAGGATCAGCAGTGTATAAACCCGTATTGGAAATAATCTTTAAGGATGAGGATACTTCATCATAGTATGCAATATATCCGTAGTGTGTAGTTGCGTTAACTTCATAGACCCCAAGATCAAAATATTCAGAATTTGCTCCGCTATTAATTCCTGTAACATCCATTCGGCCCCTGGGGGTTGCCAGTCCTGTATCGTTGCTTGCCTGGGTTCCTGCCAGGGCAACTGTGGCATCTGCAGCAGAAGTATGATATTTGTCAACTGTTGCAAACCAGTCATGACCAAGAGGAATCCTGTTGGCTGAAGTTCCTGTTATGTGATAATAGGTATTAGCTGTAGTAACTTCTGCAGCTCCAGTGCCACTTCCTGCCTTAAAACCGTAGAAGACAATACTTCGTGATTCTCCGGCACCCGTATCGAAATATGCAACATAGTTCCTGTTTATGGTATTTGATCCGATAGTCTTCATTTTCAGGTTTTTATACCTTCCAAGTGAGAGTTGATTGTAGGCCGGATAATATGCTGCTCCGCCGCCGAATGTTGGATTATTAAGGAATGAAAGATTTCCCAACCCGAGCCTTGGAAATACACGAGGAACAGAAGCATTTTTACCATTGTTATTCCAGTTATATGATTCATCCCTTGGTCCGTCATAAGTTGTCCCATCATCCTGATAATTAAAATAATATGTAAGACTAGATGGTATAGCTCCCCACTGTACTGATCCTATAAATCTATAATCGTCTGCATAGGAAGTCCACTGATTATCGTGGTTAAATAGAAACATTAGAGATCCATTAGTATTAAAGTTAAAATCGCCACCTTTGAGGGCATTACCTTCAGTGATTTTAGATGTAGCATCACTTAGTCCTTTATACCACCAAAGTTCTTTACCATTTCTGACATACATCCAGTCAAAACCATCTCTATTTGCATTTGGTTCCATAACTGCATCGCTTAAGCCCTGATATGTAACATCTGAATGAGGTGTTATCTGCCATAGCGAGATAATTCTATCGTCTGTATGATCAGGATAATAGATACTGGCTTCCATGTTTTGAGACAGGTTATTAGTATTTGTATTATTACGGCTGCTAACTCCATTTGTTGTTACTGTAAGAGTTCCAGGTGTTGTAATTATTCCAAGATCAACTATCTGCTCGGTTGTTCCTGTACTTCCTGTCGGGTTAAGGAGAGTTCCTCCTATATTTATGGAATTAGCTGTATTTTCTGCCAGGTTATATCCAACAATAGTAACTGTTGATTCTGCTGATATGGTGTATCTGCCTAGAGCGGATCTTTTTACATATGCCCTTAATCCGGAGTCGTTTCCTGTTAGAATATCAGTTATATATGGAACAATATCTACTGTGAGTGTCGCTGGTGATATACTGTCATTTACACCGTCATTTCCGGTAGCTCTGATTATGACATCCTCATCTGCAACTCCTGCAATAGTTGAAGTATCCCAGGTGTAAGTCCAGGTATATTCTTCACCATTGAGAGGGTCACCGTCACTGGCAGCTGTGAGTGCTGCTGTACCAATATCTGAAAAAGATCCCTGAGAGATTGCCAGAGTCAAAGATGTTACACTGTTATCATCTCTAACCGTTCCGGTAATAGTAACAGTACCACTTAAATCAGCCTGATTATCTGCATCAGGGCTGTTCTCTGCTTCTTCTATATGACCTGAACCTCCTTCGTGGCTCTGTGTAAAAGGATCGATAGTTGCTACAGGTCCTGTAAGGTCATTATTATCTGCTAACAGATAGAATCCCATTGTTACGATATTACCATGTGTATCCATGGTTTCACCTATTACGTGGTACCATAAGTCGTTAAGAGTTGTAGTATCGATTGCTATTGTTCCTTCTGTTGCAGTTGTAGTTATAAAATCTGTATCAACAAAAACAACAGGAGTAAATACATTGGCTGTTCCCGGATAACCGTCTCCACCAATTGTATATTCATTTGCAATAGTAAGTTTATAGCCTGTAATATCAATGCCTTCAGCATCACTTACATTCAGTGCAATAGGCAAGCTGATTCCACTGACTTTTTGATACATAGGTTCGGCTGTATAATTTGATCCACCAACATCAATGCTGTCTATAGAAGGAGGATTATTTGAGATTTGACCTTTAACTGATGCATAAGTCTTATTCCCTGAATTATCATAGACCACATAGTAGATATCCAAAGGTCCATCAGGGAATACTGTGGTATCAAAAAAAGCAGACCAGTCATTGAATGTATTGAGTTCTTCTTCAAACCCGTCCTGGTCACCTATTCCTACGACAGTATCAAACTGTCCCTGTTCCAGACGGTTATCTATTGTTATCAAATAGTTGGTATTTTCAGTAAATGGTACTCCTGAAGTAACTATTCCTGACTGATCATATAGCTCATCTCCTAAGACTGAGTTAATAGCAACAGCCGGAGCTACAGCACTCTTCGGACTTTCAAAATTACCATCTTTTACAAAGTATATATTTATTTTATCAATACCGGATACTGTACCAGCGTCTGAGGACCTTCCCATAACCTGGAAATTTGAACCTGATATACTTGCATTTCCATCAAAAGTATAAATTTTGGGATCAGAGCCAATTACAAAAGAAAGAGATGCAGGATCTGAATCAAACAGAACTGCAGGAAGTTCATTATCAACATTAAAATTGAGGTTCAGACTGGATTGTTTAAAAGTATTATCTGTTACTTTAATAACTGTATACAAGACCCCGCTTGATCCCGGAAAGAATCCTGCACTATCAGTATCAATAGTTTCACTGAACGTATATTCCTGGTAATCACCAACTGTTGTTGGTCCACTGTTTATATTGAGATTTTGGTAATTAAGACCGCCATTGAAACTTATCTGAATATAATCTGTGTTTAATGCAACATCATCCTTAATAGTTCCTGTGATTGTAATTGAGCCTTTCACCAGTGCGCCACTGGAATAATTGACTCCTTCAATTACAGGCGCAGTAGCATCTATATATACCCTTCGAATAGAAGTATTTCCCTGAGTACCATTGCTGTCATATGGAACAATGTGAAATTGTATATAACCTGTCGGAGAGGGAACAGCTCTGGCTGCCAGGTTTGCCTTTGAAAATTCGCTGTTTTCATTGACCAGTGCTGTCCATACGCCATTACTTATACTAACTTCCAGATAGTTATCTTCCTCTTCGAAAGGATCGAGAGTATCACCATTTGCAGGATCGGATAAATCAATTGGGTATGCTGATGGGGTTATAATTCCATCATCATTAAGATCTGCAAAAATACGAACATATGCGGGTGTGTCATCATCTGTAACTGTACTTTGCAATACTATAGTTCCGGATACGCTGCTATCATCTCCCGGAATTAAAGTAGCATCTACTATTACCGGTTTATCTCCGTCCGGATCAAGATATACATTTCTTATAGATTCAGTTTTATTTAATGCTGAATCGACGGCAGTTACTGTAATTGGAAACAGCCATGTACCATCTCCCTGACCGATGGAATAAGTTACATTATCATAAGTATAGGCATCAAAAGTAGTAAACCAGGAATCATCGGTTCCTGTGTTTGTAAAAGAAATCGGAGAAAGAGCACTTCCAGATATTGAAAGAGATTGAATAGCCCCATTATCAATGGTTGTACCCCGCACAGTTACTGTACCATTTACATTTGAATTATTTGCCGGTTCAACATAATTAACTGTCGGCTCTGTGCTGTCAATAACTATTGTAAGTGATTGTGTGGATTCTCTTCCCCATGTATCTATGGCCTTGACAGTTATGGTTGTATTGCCGTCATTTGTGTTTGTAGCCAGATCTACAGATTTCGCATAATCCCATGTACCATCACCAATATCTGTTATATTGGTATTAACAAAGCTTCCTCCATTGATGCTGACAAGAACCGAAGCTATCCCACCAGGATCGCTTATAGTTGATTTAAGAGTGAAATTGTTGTTTAGGAGAGCTCCGGGCATTGATACTCCGGATATTGATCTTGGCAGTAGTGTATATCTGTCAAGTAGAGAAATGCTTGTAAGTGAAACTGATGGATTACTTCTATCAACTGCTGCAATAAAGGTTGAAGATGTTGTCATTACTGATGGAATTCCATATGCAGCTTCACCTATGTCAGATGCTCTTATCTGCATTGGATACTCATTTGCCGATTCCGGCAGCCCTGCTGCATCAAGATCATGGGAAAATGATACATTTACACCACTGGTTCCCTGGTTTGTAACTGAAGCCCAGTTTTCAAAACCACCATCATTGAAATCTGCATCATTATTAATATCAAAACGGATTTCAATAGTTGAGGCATCTACACTGTCATCATCAGTAATTGTCCCGGTAATTAGACCTCCTGTACCGAAAAGGTTTACAGAAGGTGAGTCGGTCAAATTTAATTGGGAAAAAATTGGAGAGTTGTCTGTCTGATCAAAGTTAATATTAAGGATGTTATCTCCACTTATATTACCAGCACCATCTACAGCTCTCACATGCGCATCATAAGGTCCATCAGCAAAAGCTGTTGTATCAATTCTGTGACTCCAGCTAAATGTTCCATCTGCAAGCTGCCATCCGGTCCAGTCTCCATTTTCAGGATCACCTGTTACCGCAGCATTATCATCACTTATATGAACATAAACCTGATTTACCAGTCTTGTATCGGTTGCATCTCCCCTTAGTAGGAGTGAACCGTTTGCAGTGTCACCGTCTGAAGGTTGGAAAAATCCAATAGTTGGTCCTGTAGTATCAATTGTAAAATATCGATCTGTTGTAAATATTTTGTCATAGTTGTCTGTTACTATAAGCTGATATGTTACCTGTCCATCAGGTATCAAAGTATAATTATAGGACCATGTATAATTTACACCGTCAATATCTATTGGTGTTAAGGCAATAGGTGCATCAGTTCCGAATTTTATTTCGATACTCTTTATCCCGCTGGCATCACTGGCTGTCCCATTAATTGTAAAATTTGAATTGTGGTAAGAACCCTGATCCGGATATGTTATAGCACCAACCGGATTGTTAAGGTCTATACTGAAAGGTACTGTAGCTATGGTATCATCATCTATTCGTCTGAGGAAATCCCAACTGAATGTGCCAGTCGTAGCATAATCACCTGTATAATTATTGTCTGCAGCTCTCATCTGCAAACTGTACTGACCATCTGTCAGTCCTGTAAAAATATGGGACCATGTTACCTGATTCGAATCCAACCCTGGCTGGTTTGAGATATTTGTCCAGTTTTCCAAGCCTCCATCCAGAAAATCTCCATTATTGTTTGAATCAATTCTAATCTGAACTGAGCTGTTCTCTACCTCATCATCGTCCTCAATAATACCGGAAAGCTGAAGTGCTGGAGGCAGAATATTGTAAGAGGCTGTTCCAATTGTACTGATTGTACTCAGGTAGATGTCCGGTCTATCTGAAACCTGATCTATTGTGAAATTTCTTCTTGGGGATGAATCTCCAATATTATTAGGATCGGTATAGTTTAAGCCACTGTCAACTCCAACTATATAAAGGGTGTAGTTCCCATCTGCAAGGGCCGATGTATCAATACCATTGACTCCGGTTGCACTCCAGGCATAAGAGCCTGAAAGAAGTGTCCAGTTCGCATCCGGGGCTACTGGATTAAATGCAGGAGATTCTACAACACCTGAATCATATTCAGGTCCTACATAATAGTAAACAGATATCAAATTATATCCATCGGTGGATTGTCCTGATATATCAATTGTTCCATTGACAATCTGACTGGATCCAGGTTGACTTATGCCTGTGATAGTTGGAGCTTTTACATCAATAACTACCTGTCTGTCCAGAGTTGTTTCCGCCAGAGAATTGTCAGAAGCTCTTACCTGGTAGGCAACCACCTGTTCTGATGTTCCTGCTCCTGGAACTGTGTATGAATAATTCCAGTTTGCATATGCATCAGAAGTGGTAACAGGATTCCAAACACCTCCGTCAAAGGATATTTCAACATTGGTAACACTATTGGCATCTGTGGCAGTTCCTGAAATTGTAAAGTTTAAGTTTTCCACCGATCCGTTTAAAGGACTATCTATAGTTAGAGACGGAGGGCCGTAATCTATATAAAAATCTACAAGTGGCCCTGTGATCCATCCATAATTTGTAGGATCTGCATAGACCAGATTATCATCAGTAGCATTATTTTCATCATTGGTATTTATGTCTCTTGCCCGAACCTGGCTTGTATGCGGCCCCTGGCTCAGTAGGGATATGTCATGAAACCATGAAACCAAAGTTCCGGAGTTTGTTGGAGGAT
>DAOVSY010000059.1 GCA_030633365.1 Spirochaetaceae bacterium
AACTTCTTGCCGATATAGATCTTAACCAGTATGCATATCTTTTAACAGAAGATGTATTGGATATGGTTATTCCTGTAAAAATGGTTGTTAATGGATTTAATGGTGATGTAAAAATATATGATCCAACAGATTCTTCATGGGTTTACAAGTTTAACCTTGGAAACACTGCACCCATGACTGGAAAATTTATTAGTTTAAGAACTAATAGTATGGGTATCAGCTTCGGTATGTAATTCCTGTCACAATTTTATTGTAAGGAACGGTTTCAAACCGTTCCCTACAATAATTCATTATCTAAACAACAGAAACCTTTTCTTCATCAGAAATCTTAGATCTTTTTCCGGCAAATTTTAAATATGGAATAATAATATCATTTTTAGGTGCTTCAGTACCATCATAAGTAATAGACAAGACAGGAACACCTGTTAATTCTTCAATCTCACCACTCATAGCTTCTGTTACTAAGGAAGGACAGCAAAATGCAGGATTTGTCTGAACAAATAAAGATACATCAGGATGGTCCTTCATAATATGGAATATTTTAAGAATATTTTCATAACTTTCACCCTCCTGTTCAATTCTAACATTAAACTGAGCCAATTCTTTTTCTGCCAAAGGATTTTTTGAGCTAATTTGTTTTCCTATATATTTCCCCATATAATTGTGGTACCTGCTTTCCAAAGCTTCCATTGCAGAAAGAAGAGATTTAAATAAAACGACTTCAGGAAGTTTCAATTCCATTGTCCATCTTTTAAAAAGAGCAGCGCTTATTATCTTGGCATAATCATTATAGGGTGTAATTATTACTTCCCCACCAGCATTTTCTATATACCTTATTAACCCCTGATTCATTACTTCATTATCACGAACATAGAGATCACCAAATATGGCAACCTTGGGCTTATTTGTTTTTTTATACTTAATTTTATCCAGTTTTTCTATTGCCTGTTTTACAGCATCTATAAAACTAAGCTCCCCTAAAAATGCTTTGGTAAAAGTATCTCTGGCTTCCAGAATTACTCTGTCAGTTTCACCTTTTACCAGTTCATAAGGCCTGATCATACATCCTATTTTCTTTAAATTACCTCCAAACATGTAGGCAAAGTATGTTTTTATGGAAACAACAGGACTAATCTCAACCATTATAAGTTCTCCTGTATAAACTCCTGCCATAGACATATCCAAACCCTCTTTTTCTACAAGGCTCTTAATAAAAGAAGGATACATGGAAATATTACAGGACCAATCAGATTTCATCATCCAAAGAACTGTATCCTCAGTTTTTAAATTATATTTCCTAATGTATTCCACATATTCCAGTGCTATTGCATTTACAGGTATACATTGGCCTGTATTCATTTTCATACTGGAAGAAATTAGTTGAGGAGTCTCTTCCAGTACACGGGCATCAATTCCTACATTTTTTAGATTTGCTGCAACTAATGGAAGTACAAGAGGATCCCAATTAGGAAGAAGAAGAGTTTTTCCTTTTAAAGAAGTTTGAAGTACCGGGAGAACAGGTAGTTTTGATGCAGTATCAATTATTTTTGCTTTAGCTTTTGAATGATTCCTAAAAGCTCTTACACCAGCCTCAATTCTTGTTTCATATCCAACACTTGAATCATGATCATCAATCTGAAGTATAAGATAAGGTTTTTCATGTTTATCCATTATTCGTTTAAAATATTCCAAAGTAAAGGAGTCCGGTGAACATTTAAATGACGTAATAAAAACAGGATACAATCCTTCCGTTCGGGTACAGTAATCAGCTGCAGCCAGAATTGCAGAAGGATAGGCCCAGTGAAACTGATCCAGTAAACTATCGACATCCTTTGAGGGATTATTATCCGGCAATGAATCAGTAAAAACCGTTTCTATTCCCAGAGTAGCAAAATAATCGGGAATATCTTTGTTCATAGAATCCAGAAGAACTGTATATGGTCGACCAGTTAACAGTACTTTAATTTCACCCTCTTCAGGCGCTGTGTATACTTCTTTCAGTTTAATTTTTGTTTCTCTGTAATAATCCAGTGCATCATCATAAGCTTTTGATATTTCCAGAAAGTTAAATTGTCCTGGTAAAAATTTATTTAGAGCTTTAAGTAGTTCATACTTGGTTTTTAATAGATTTGCTTTATGATTAACCAGTGGCATCATACTATTTATTTCTTTCCCATTATGCTTAATTTTGGAAACCAAAGTGGAACTAAACTGAGTATAGTAACAGTATTTTCTTATTCTGGAATGTTTCTTTTCATCCTTTTTATCTTCGATATGAATTGGAAGAAAAATTATATCCGTATTATCAACCAGACCGTCAACATGTCCATAAAAAGCAGACATTGGAGCACAAAATTCAGCTCCTGAAAGTTTTTTACCATGGGATATAACATCAGGTAAAAACTCACTTGTTACTGTTCTTATACCAAGAGTATGGAAAAACTTTTCCCATAAAGGGATTTCTTCAAATATCTGTAGTCCTCCGGGAATACCAACAACAGGAAATTCTGTACTTATTATTTCTTTTAACTTAAGGGGTGCAAGAGTTTTTCTTCTAACTTTTAATAGGGAAAGAGCCTTTTCTTTTTTTACATATTTTTTTGTCTTATAATCTCTGCCACATAGAAAACCATATGCAACTTCTTCATCCTTAACTGTTGCAACTCTAATTCTGCAATTGTTAAGGCATAACTTACATGTTTCTGAACGTACCGGAATAGTTTCTTTATAAATACCTAAACCTTTGAAGGTGGATATACCTTCCTGCTCTTCAGCAGCTGTAATTGCAGAACCCAGGGCACCTGTAAGATGACAGTACTTTGAAACAAATATTGGTTTTTTAAGCTTTTGCTCGAATGCAGCTACAAGGGCTTTATTTTTAGCAGTTGCTCCCTGAAAAAAAACCCTGTCTCCAATATTCCCCTCTGTAGCTACCTTCTGAAGATAGTTCTCCCGAACAGAATACAATACTGTAGCAAGTATTTCATTTATCTGATAATTTTTATTTAGATAATGATTAATATCTCTTTCCATAAAGACAGTACACCGGTCACTGGCCAATGGAGCTCTGGCTCCTTCAGCTAAACCAGCATATTCAGACAAAGAAACACCCAGTTTAAGAGCCTGTTCTTCTATAAAACTTCCAGTGCCGGCAGCACAAACAGTATTCATCTGGGAAAAAGTTACAACACCCTTTCTTAAAGTTGTAAATTTTGCATCCTGACCACCAATCTCAATAATAGTATCTATCTCAGGATCAAGACTGGCAGCAGCCCTGGCATGTGCAGATATTTCATCTAAAATTGTATCAGCACCAACTAATTTACCTATAAACTTTCTTCCTGATCCTGTACTTCCCACTGAGATAAAATTAAAGTTTATATTTTTATTTTCAATATAAGAATTACATGACTCAAAAATTGCCTGAACTGCAACAATAGGACGCCCTGACGTTCTTGTATAAAATCCTGCAATAGGTTCAAAATCAGAACCAATAATAATAGATTTTGTGGAGGTGGATCCAATATCAATCCCCATGTAAACATCCAGGGATATTCCAGATTCAAGTTTTTGATAAATATCTACCTCTACATCCGATATATTATCGGGCATAGAATAATTATAATGTTCCAAACCATCAAAATCAGGATAATCTGATAGTTTTAATTCCAAAGGTTCATAAAAATAGTCTTTTTTAAAGTTGGAAATTGCATGGATAGAATCTTTTGAAAATATTAAATTTTTTACAGATTTTTCTTCTAAAAAAAGCTGTACTGCTCCAATTGCACCAAATAAATGGGAGTATTCATGAACTTCAAGATTATGTCCTATAACTTTCTCCAGATGGCTTACAACTGATTTATTTCTTGCAACTCCTCCTGCAAAAACCATGGGACTGTACTTTGTAGTTCCATTAATAAGTGTATCTGCAATATTATTAGCCAGACCCAGACTTAGACCATCACATATTTCATCCAGAGAATACCCTTCCTGCTGGGAATGAATTATATCGGTTTTTGCAAACACCGAGCATCTGGAAGCAATTTTGGGGATTTCCCCTTTATTACCAAGTGCTTTTTCACTTAATTCTGCACTACTTTTCAGATTTAGTCTTTTAGCCTGCTGATCAAGAAATCCACCTGTCCCTGCAGCACAGGAAGTGTTGGACTTCATATTCAAATAATTACCATCTTTATCAAATTCAATTAGAGCAAATTTTTCTCCTCCAACATTTAAAATGGACCTGAAATCAGTATAAAAAAACTTTACACCTTTAATTATTGATATATTAGGATCGAAACAGACTGATCCTTTATAAATATCAGGAGCACTGTCAGTTCGTGCTACTCCAATAATATTTGAATAATCAATTTCAAGAAGAATATCCCTAAGAACCATTGCGGGTTTCCCATGATGATATTCATAGCGATGATTTAATACTTCTCCATTTAAATCCATAACTACGACCGAAACAGTTACAGATCCGGCATCTATTCCAATTACTCTTTTTTTTAATTCCATTTACTTATTCCCTGATTATATTTATATTTTTGTCCCACTTTATGGTAGAACAAATACAAAAAAAACTTAAAAAACTCAAGATTTGTCCCACCTTACGGTAGAAACGATGCAAAAAAATCTATTTTACTTTAATTCGACCCTTTAAATATATTTCACCAGACTCTACAAGACTTGAAAACAGTTCTCCATATTCCGAACCTGCTTTCTTTAATCTTATTATCATTGCCCAGGCAGTATCTTTATTTACATCCAAAGCTTCTGCCAGTTTACGGACGCTAATTTTTTTTTCGTTCTGCTTAAAGATTTCAATTGCTGCAAACCATTTTTGAAGGGGTATTCTGGTATTATGAAATAGTGTTTTAACTGTAACAGAAAAAGAGACATTACATGAATTACAATGATATCTAAATTCCTTTTTCATAGAACTGATTCTATGGGAATGACAATGAGGACAGACAGGTTTATTACTCCACCTGACTTTCTCTATAAACCGAATACAATCTTCCTTTGTGGGGAATTTTTTATATATATCTGCGATATGTGCAAATTCCTTCATGTTTATAAGTTAATCTCACTACCTTATTTATGTCAATAGTATTCTACCATAAAATGGGACAAAATTGCTCCTCCTCCCACCCCCCAAAAAAAAGAGTATTCAAAATAATAGATATAGTATATTATTATACTCATTCTTAAAATAGGAGTGGTTTCTTTGAAAAATAATGTCGAAGCCAAATTAAAGCCTCAGTGGAAAGAGGTGGAAAAAGCAAGAGTAATATGTGAAGAATTCTTGGAAGAAAAAGAATATTCCACTGATACTATCGATTCTATAACCATGATAATTAGTGAATTGGTTGAAAATGCAGTAAAATACGGTGACTTTGTATCAATTGATGATGGTATAGGGATTTCATTATTAACTGGAAAAAAGATAATTATTGAAGTCAAATGCCCGATAATAAAAACTAAGAACCACCATTTCAAGCGTTTGGACAGGACTATACAGTGGATTAGAGGTCATCAAAATCCTTTTGAAGCTTATATAGAAAAGCTGAAAGTTGTTTCTGTCAGATCGAAAAATGATAACGAAAGTGGTTTGGGCTTATTTCGTATCGCTTATGAAGGGATGGCTGTATTGGATTTTTATGTTTCAGAAGATGGAATAATCAGTGTTTCCGCAGTTTATGAGCTGGACGAATAATTGGGAGTAAGTAAAAATATGAGTGATAAGAAAACTTTTAAAAATGAATTCCTTACTCTTGAATTGGATGAGATGGAATCCGGTTATAAATTACAATGGTTAGGAAAAAGTGTTGAACGGGAACCCGGGAAATTTTTAAATCCGATTCTTTCCAACCTGCTTATGGAAGGCAAAAAAAATAATAAGCGAATTACTGTTATTTTTAATGGACTTAGTTATATGAATTCATCGACAATAATGACTATTTCGAAATTTCTTGAAAAAGGAAAAGATGGTAACAGCCAAATAACTATTTGTTATGATGGAGAAAGACGATGGCAGAAAATGAGTTTTAATGCTTTGAAAATTTTTCAGACAAATGATGGTAAAATAATTTTTGAAGGCAATAAGAAAGCATGAAAAAAGATCCCAACAGAGCATTTAGTGCAAAGTTATATTTAGATGAAAAAGTTATAGATGTAAAAATATACAGAGGATCAAAGTATTCGGTTATAGTAGATTTTGATCAGAAAAATTTGTTCAGGGATGGAACTGTTTTTAGTATGCTTAGTATTGATTTCAGTGATAAAGTCTATGAAATTCCTAACTGTCTGTTTATTCTTGAACGTGGAGAACAAACAAAATATTCAGGAAGTCTGATTTTTAAAGAAAATCTTTATGACTTTGATTTTCTCTTTTTTAATGATCAGATAGTAGATCTTAACACAATTGCTAATGACAGAGAGCTGTTAATGATACAAAAAGATGAAATTAAAGAATCTTTTAAAACATTTACAGCTAACCTTACCTATGATATGGAATTGTTTCGTCAATTTTTTAACAACATGGATAAACAATTAGCCAGGGAACCGGATTACGTCAAAGAATATGCAATTAATACACTCCTTAATACAGAAGGAGAAAAATTTATATCATTTCTTAAAGAACAGCAGATAAAACTGGAAAATGAAATTGTCAATTTTACAAGAGTAGATCATGCTAACCATGGTTATTATTTTAGAACACAAATAAGGCATATTATAGATCAATCTGATATTCTAATAATGACCAATGATAAACCCAGGGGATATATTGGTGATTCTGAAATGATGAATATGATATATAAGGGCGGCTATGTAGGTAAAACAAGCTATTCTAAAGTTCTGTATAAATTTTCAATCGATCATGATGGGGCTTTAGCTGTTAGAAACAGACGAAATGTAATTAGTGCCAAGCTACGGGATATCTATTCTGAAAAGAATAAAAAAGAGAAAACCAACATACGTGTTATGTCTGTTGCCTGTGGCCCTTTTTATGAGCTGGAAGATTTTTTTGCAGATTCAAATGATCTTATCGAAAGTGATTTTGTTCTGCTTGATCAGGATGAACTTGCTCTCAAAGATGCAAGAAATACTATTCAACAGGTTGAAAAAAGAATAGGCCTTAGATTATCTATACAATTTCTACAGGATTCAATTAGAACTGTTATAAGTGATAAAAATCTAACTGATAAAATTGGTAAATTCGATTTTATTTATTCTATGGGATTATTCGATTATCTTACCCCTCTTGTAGCTAAAATAGTAATGAAAAAACTGTTTTCATTGCTTAATCCCGGAGGAATAATACTAATAGGTAATTATCACTTTGAAAATCCTAGTCGATATTATATGGAATACTGGCATGATTGGGTTTTATATTACAGAGATGAAGATGATTTCAAACAACTTCTTAAAGGACTGGACGTTGAGAACTATACAATAGACTTTGAAGAAAGTAAAAGTCAGATGTTCTTAACAGCAGTCAAGGGAAATAAATAAATGCTCGATATTATTATGAATAAGAATGACAAGCAAACAAGTAAGCCAGAGTTAATTGAGAGATTCCAAGTTGGGATTTTGCACGATTGGGTTAAAACACTTACAGCTTTAGGCCTTTTACTTGTACCAATGTTTATTATTCTGGACTTTGTAACAGCACCTATAGAACTGATGTCTAAGTTCATTGCCTACCGGGGTATTTCCACAGCTGTTATTCTTATTCAATATATAATTATTAGAAAAACTCAGCCAAGTAAATTATCAATTTTACATGGATACATTATATCTATTACTCTTGGCTTTTCAATATCAATGATGACAGTAGATTTAGGCGGATTCAATTCTCCGTATTATGCAGGATTAATTCTTGTAGTAATTGGTGTAAACCTGCTACTTCCATGGGGAATGGGTCATTCATCCTTAAATGGAGCAATTATCCTTTTTATCTATATAACCCTCAATTTAGGCAGTCCTGCAACATTTAATTACGTTAATTTAATTAATAATCTATTTTTTCTGATCTCTACAATAATTATAAGTGTAAGTATAAATCATGTTCACACAAAACTAATTAATGATCAGTTTTCGTTACGAATTGATTTACGGGAAGCCAGAGATGCCCTTTGGGGAGAAATGCAGATAGCCCGGAAAATTCAGGAGGCTCTTTTACCTGAAAATAAGAAAGTGAAAGGTTTTTCTATTACAGGGTTTATGAAAACAGCTGATGAAGTTGGTGGTGATTATTATGACATAATTTCTACTGATTTTGATGAACATTGGGTAAATATGGGAGATGTTTCAGGCCATGGTGTAGAATCCGGTTTAATAACAATGATGGCTCAAACAAGTATTCGCTCAATATTAAATACTAAGAGTGGATATACTCCTTCTGATCTATTAGTAAAAATGAATAGAATTATAAAGCATAATATTGATCTCTTAAAAGTAGACAGATACCTTACTTTGGTATCTATTAAACTGCTGGAAGATAAAATTCAATATGCCGGCATGCACCTGGATATGATCATCTATCGCAAGTCAAGTAAAACTCTGGAAATAGTAGAAACGGAAGGTACCTGGGTAGGATTAGTTGATGATATTGAAACCCATCTTATAAATAAAGAAATCCCCTTTATGAAAGGAGATATTCTTCTTCTGTACACAGATGGTGTTACAGAAGCAATGAATAAAGAAGGGGAACTATTTGGAGAAGATCGCTTACAACAAATATTTTTACTTAATATAAAACTAAAATCTTCCCGACTTATTGAAAAAATAATTACTGATATTGAAAGCTTTCAGGAAACTCAAATGGATGATATAGCTTTACTCATTATAAAAAAAGAAAAATAGATAATAGATTTTTTACATATGCTTTTGAGGTAAATTTAAAAGATAATTCTCTATATCATCTGAGGGGATTGGTCGGGAATAAAGAAAGCCCTGAATATAATCACAATCCATAGTGTATAATTCATTAAGTTGATCACTGTTTTCTATTCCTTCTGCAACAACTTTAAGTCCAAGATCATGAGCCAGATTTATAATAGATTTTATTAATTTAAGGCTTACATCACTTGAAAGCATATTATCAATAAAGGATTTATCTATTTTTATTATATCCAATGGAAAACTACTAAGGTATGAGAGGGATGAATACCCTGTTCCAAAATCATCAAGTTCAATAATAATTCCCATTTTTCTAAGTTCTTTCAACTGTCTGATTGCATTTTCATAACTTCTTATAATAGCACCTTCTGTTACTTCTATTGCAAATCTAGCAGGTAGACAAGTTGACTCTTTAAGAATATTTTTTACAACCATAGAAAAATCTTTTACCATCATAAAATCCTTTGCAGATATATTTATAGCAAATATTAGATCTTTATATCCTAAAGCCTCATTTTTAGATAAATTAATAATTTTTTCACAAGTACTCTTTATAACCCATTCTGTTAATGATGTAATAATTCCAGTTTCTTCTGCTACTGGAATAAATTCCATAGGGGAAATAAGACCTCTTTCAGGGTGATTCCACCTAAGAAGGGCCTCAAATGAATAGATTTTCCCTGTGACAATATTAAAAATTGGCTGATAATAGATTACCATTTCATTATTTGTAAGTGCTCTATGCAATTCATTTCCAAGGAACCATCTATGCTGTTCCTTTATAAATGAGTCATGATCAAAATAGTAGTATTGCCCCTTCCCTCGCATTTTTGCATGATACATAGCTCTATCCGCATTTTGAATAATATCATCAACAGCACTATCTTTTTTTATCTTGGCTTCAATACCGATACTAACCGAAATAAATATACTATAATTGTCAATATTAAATTCTCTACTGGCTGTTTGTACTATTCTATCTGCAATAATATTTATTTCATCAGGATTAGTAATTCCATCCAATAAAATAATAAATTCGTCACCACCTACCCTGGAGACTGTATCAACAGATCGTACACATTCTTTAAATCTATTTGAAACCATTATCAAAATTTTATCACCAGTAGCATGGCCAAAGGAATCATTAACATGCTTAAACCCATCCAGATCCAGAAACAAAAGAGAAAAGCCATAACTGCTATTCCGGGATACCCTGTTGATTGATTGAAGAATTCGATCTTTCAAATTTATTCTGTTTGGAAGGGAGGTTAATTCATCATAGTAGGCCATAAAATCAGTTTTTTTGCTTATTTTTTTCTGTTGTGTGATATCAGAAATTAATCCAACAAACCTAAGAGCATCACCTTTTTCATTCCGAACTATTTGTCCCTTGTTAGAGAACCATCTAATATCACCATTGGAATGAACACATCTAAACTCAAACATATACCGATTTGAGCTCGTAGATAATAATTTATCCAGTTTTTCCTTAATAAATATTTGATCATCATTATGAATATAATTTAACCATTTACTAAAACTAATAATCTCTTCTTTACTATCCACTCCAATAAATAACCACCAGTTCATTGACAACGATATTACAGAATCCTGTCTAACCCAATCCCATATTGCAGTATACGAACCCTCTATGGCCAGGCTGCAGTTATTTACTTTTTCATCAATAGCACACATATTTTACCTTTTTCTTTTTCATAAAACTGATATTTAAATTATAAATCATTAAAAGATGTAATACAATTAGATTTATTGCAAATAAATGCTAAAAAAATATGACATAGATTATTCTACTCCAAGTAGAGAGTCTTTAAGGAACCAATCTAAAGTCTGAAGAAATTTGTCAACATTTAATGGCTTGCTCAGATACTCATCAAAAACAGCTTTCCCATACTCGATATATCGGGGTCCTGTTTTATCAGTCAAAGCAATAATAGGAATGACATTAATTTCAGTATCAGCTTTGAATATTTCGAGTATTTGATAACTGTCGATACTATTCTGGTCTATGTCCATAAATATAATATCGAAGTGGCGTGTCTGCGCCAATTCAAATCCCAATTCTGGAGTATGAGAGCTAATAAATTGAATATCTTTCCGCTGATTAATAATTTCTTCCACAAGTTTTATATTAGAAGGATTATCATCAATATAAAGAATAGAATAAAGTGCATTTTTATTTTCATAAAGAAGATCAGTATTATTATCTCTTAACCCTTTAAGTGACCTATATTCTTGTAAATGTTCTATTGGAAAATCCACCCAAAAAGTACTTCCTTTTCCAATCTCACTAATCATATCAATCTGACCATTCATCAGTTCGACTATACGCTTTGTTAAAGTTAATCCAATACCCGTTCCCTCTATTTCACTATTTCCATGATTTAGACGGTTAAATGGTTGAAATATTTCCGATAATTGACCTTTTGGTATCCCATACCCT
>DAOVSY010000641.1 GCA_030633365.1 Spirochaetaceae bacterium
CCTAATTGATGGACGGTATAAGTAAATTCAGGCTGCATTTTTTCCAAAATCTTGTGCAGCTGTTTTTCTGCCAGTTTTCCGGTTAAAAACAGAATGTGTTCGGGTTTCTCATTCATGCCAGTTCTGATGTCAGAGACTTGATTCTTTCTTTGGTAGTAACGATTAATTCATCGACACTTTCTACAACCTGGGTATATTCAAAGCTGCGAATTTTCTTCGTTGCTTCAAGATCAATCTTGCGAGGATATACCATTACTTTACCGCCAGGTGCAGTGGTTTCCATTTCTGGTGCGATATCACAGGGATAAACAATACTGGGGACCCGACATTTACCCGCTTGAGAATATAAATTTGTCACCAGTGAATCAGCTATACCTAAGACACATTTTGCAATGGTATTTGATGTGGTTGGTGCCATAATAAAGGTATGGTAGTAACCTTTGTAAAAATGTCCAACAGGTGGGGATGAGGCGGATTTATCGCGATAAACAGGGAGTCTTTCCCGTATTTCTTTTAGGTTAATACCGTACATTTTCAGCACCTCCTCTCCGGCCTGACTCAAATATAAATCAACATTTTTCAGTGTAAGCAGGAATTCAAGACATTCTTCTATATAATGTCCTGAACCAGTGATGGCCCAGGCAATTCGAGGTTGATTGTTTTTATGGTCGCTCATAAGAGGTATTATACCTGATGGCTATCAATTTAAGCAGGACAGTAGGTTTTGGCAATATTTATTCCTTCTTAAACGTGAATATGTATAACTTAAAAGGCATATCATCAATGCTCAATAACATAAGTGAACCCATCATTATGGGAATTTTGAATGTGACTCCAGACAGTTTTTCTGATGGAGGACACTATGCGGAAATTGACTCAGCTGTTGAGCAAGCAAAAAAAATGCTGGCTGAGGGAGTGGATATTATAGATATTGGGGGGGAATCAACGCGCCCCGGAGCTAACTCAGTTATGCAAGATGAACAAATAGCTCGCGTTGTTCCCGTCATTAAAGCCATTAGGAGAAAGGTATCAGAATCTGTTTTGATAAGTATTGATACAAGCCTGAGTGAAGTTGCAAAAGCGGCTCTGGATGCAGGTGCTAATATTATTAATGATATTTCTGCCGGACAAAGTGATAAAGAAATTCTGTCTGTAGCTAGTGAACGAGAAGTTCCCATCATTTTAATGCATATGCAGGGAACACCGAAAACCATGCAGGATAATCCATTTTATGAAGATGTAGTTGCAGAAGTGATTATAGCGCTTAGAAGAAGGGTTGAGGACGCTTTACAAGCCGGAATTAAAATACAGAATATTGTACTTGACCCAGGTATCGGGTTTGGTAAAAGAACAGAAGATAATATTAATCTTCTGGCTCATTTAGACAAATTAGTAAAGATTGGTTTTCCTGTTTTACTGGGTACTAGCCGGAAACGATTTATGGGTAGTATTTGTTCAGTATCTGAACCAGCTGAACTGGTAACGGCAACGGCAGTTACTACAGCATTA
>DAOVSY010000435.1 GCA_030633365.1 Spirochaetaceae bacterium
AGCTGACGAACTGGGCTTAAGACCCATTGTACCAAAAGAAAAAACCTATGAAACACTGGAACATCTTTCAGCATCTTATGAGCCTGTAACTGCAGACTGGAAAATGAGATATCAGATGAATCTGGATCTTTTAAAAAGTGGTACTGTTATAGACAATGCAACAGTAGTCAGAGCTCTTTATCATCGTAGTAAAATAAAAGAGCTGCCTATTCAGGAGCGAAAACTCTATGATAGTGCATTACGAATATTGTCCGATGAAATAATGTACTCTTTAGATATTACCCGGGAAGAAGCAGGTCAGCTTATTTTTAGCAAAATGGAAAATTAGTGAACAAAAAGGCTCTTACAGCAGCTGTTATAATAACAGCTGCAGGTACCAGCAACCGAATGGGTGCTGGTATAAAAAAAGAGTTCCGGGTGCTAAATAATCTGCCAGTTCTTCTTTTATCTGTAAAACCCTTTGTAGATTCCAAACTATTTTCAAATTATATAATTGTTTTACCTGAAATAGAATTTGAAAAGGGTCGTAATATTTTGACACCCCTTAATGAAAGTTTTTATTTTGTACCAGGTGGACTGACACGACAGGAATCTGTATTCAATGGTCTTTTAGCTCTTGAAAATAAGATACCTGGTATTGTTCTTATTCATGATGGAGCCAGACCATGGATAAGTAAATCTGTTATTGAAGAAGTGTATAGAATGACTAGTCAAAATGATGCTGCCATTCCTGTAGTCCCCTCTATTAATGCAATGAAGTCTATTGATTCCAGAGGGACAATAATTACCAACCTTAAAAGGGAATTTACAGTTGCAGCACAAACTCCTCAGGGATTTAACTTTTCCAAAATATTAACCAGTCACAGAGAAGCTCACAATGACAATTTAACATATATTGATGACGCAGAAATATATAGTAAATATGCTGGACAAGTAGCAACTGTTGCCGGAGATATTGAAAACAAAAAGATTACATACCAATCTGATATGGAGAGCAAGCGAAGGGATGGATCTAAATGAGAATTGGAACAGGATGGGACCTTCACCGGCTAAAAAAGGGACGGAAGTTAATGTTAGGTGGAGAACATATTCCTTTTCATTCAGGAGAAGAAGCTCACTCGGATGGAGATGTCCTTATCCATGCAATTATTGATGCTATATTGGGTGCAGCAGCTCTGGGAGATATAGGAACTCACTTCCCACCATCAGATAAGAAATATAAAGATATATCAAGCCTTGTTCTTCTTGAAAGGACTGTAGATCTTCTTACTGAATCTAATTACAGAATAATTAATCTGGATACAACTATTATTTTACAGGAACCAAAACTAAAACCATATATAACAACAATAAGAGAGAAACTTTCAGTAGCCTTATCTTTGGATATTGACAGAATCTCTGTAAAAGCAAAAACAAAAGAAAAAGTCGATGCTACAGGAGAAGGAAGGGCTATAGAATCCATGGCATCTGTTATGATAGAAGAAATTGATACTTCCATATGGGTATAGAACACTCCATTCCGGATTGGTATAATATAATTGATGTCTTAAGAAATGTGGCAAAGAATGTTGAAACTCCCACTGTATTTGATTATTCATACAGGGATAGTACTCCTTTTCAAATTCTAATCTCTACAATTATTTCTTTGCGTACAAGAGATCCTGTAACTTTTTCATCATCTGAAAAACTTTTTTCAATTGCTCCTGATCCACAGTCTATCTTAAAATTAGATACAGGCAAAATATCAGAATTAATCTACCCTGCAGGTTTTTATAAAAGAAAAGCTGAAAATATAAAACAGATATCTGAAATTATACTAGATAAGCACCAGGGTCTTGTTCCCCGTAATTTGGAATCTTTACTGGAACTTCCAGGAGTTGGACGGAAGACTGCAAATTTAACATTAGGTCTTAGTTATGGAATACCGGCACTTTGTGTGGATACTCATGTACACAGAATACCTAACAGAATGGGATGGATACAAACAAAGACTCCTGAAAAAACTGAATTTGCCCTGGTTAAAATATTACCTAAAAAATACTGGATTGAGATTAATGAGTTGCTGGTAGCACTTGGACAAACAATTTGTACCCCTGTTTCACCCAAATGTTCCCAGTGTCCTTTTATAAATGGATGTCCCCGGCTAGGAGTGGAAAAATCACGTTAAAATCCTGTAATTAGAATAATTTATCAAGTGGAACCGAAAGACCTGGAAAATGAATCGACTCAGCGGTCTGTCCCAAAGTATAGAGAGCATCCTCATCCAGCTCCCCCTCTTTAAAGGAATAAACCATTACCGACTTAGTCTTAGGATCAACAATCCAGAACTCCTCTATTCCACTTTCCATGTAGAGGTCCAGTTTCTTAACCCTGTCCTTACTTCGTGTGGAGGGAGAAAGGATTTCAACTACAAGAGTTGGAGTTCCCTGGTATTTATCTTTTTCATCAATATCCTTCATATAATCACACAAAATTATTAAATCAGGTTGAACAACATTTATATCATCTTCTGTTACATCCCTTAACAGCTTAATGGGCTGCCGAATAAGATTGATATCGAAAGGAGACATAAATGCATCACATTTTTTAGAACCTTTAAGATAATGATGAAATATTATATGCATTTCTCCCAAAATCCTTTGATGTGTAAAACGTGGAGAAGCAAGTAAATAGACCACTCCATCAATTAATTCATATCGATTCTCACTCTTTTCGGTCATCTCTAAAAAATAACGGTAACTTACATACTCTTCCTTCCGGGGGCTGGTCGCCAACAAGTTGGCTGCTCGCCCATGCATCCCTGGACTTGTACCATAATCAGAATATGGTTCACCAGCCTCAAACCCTTCAGTATTCCTTGGAAAATAGAGCAGCAGAGCCTGCTTCTTACCATTCCTTGTAATAATTACGTTCTCTATTTTGCAGAGTTTAAGATACTTTCCGAAGTTATTCTGAACCTCTGTGGCTGAT
>DAOVSY010000397.1 GCA_030633365.1 Spirochaetaceae bacterium
AAGAGGGAAACAAATATGAAGAAGGAACGTGAAAATGCTTTAATATTCTGGTTGTTTTTAGCCCCGGTTCTATTTGCTTTTTTAATGGTAATAATTATACCTTTTTTTATGGGCATTTTCTATTCATTTACAAATTGGAGTTCATCAGCACGACTTGATAATGCTCTGAAATTTGTAGGATTGGAAAATTTCATAAACAGTTTACAGGATCCGACTTTTCTTTACTCTTTCCTTGTTACCACTCTTTATACAGTTATTAATGTAATAGTTACAAATGCTGTTGCCTTAGTTCTTGCCATGGTTGTAACAAGCAAGCTGAAGTTTAGAAATTTTTACAGAGCGGGTTTTTTTATACCGAATCTGATTGGTGGTCTTGTTCTAGGGTATATCTGGCAGTTTATTTTTAACAATGCCATTCCTGCCATAGGTGAAACTTTTGGTTTTCTAAGCGCCCTGGCTAATCCTGATAATCTTATTCTAAGTAAGGTTGGTTCGGCTATTGGAGCTATTGTTACTGCAAGTGTATGGCAATATGCCGGGTATATAATGATGATCTACATAGCTGCTCTTGAGGGTGTACCAAAGTCTCTTTTTGAGGCAGCTACTATTGATGGTGCAAATGAATTTCAGAAGTTTAAAAATATAACAATTCCAATGGTCGCTCAGGCTTTTACTATTACCATGTTTCTTACACTTGTTCAGTCATTTAAACAGTATGATGTGAATGTCTCTCTGACAGCCGGGGGACCCTCTGCAATGTTTATGGATCAACCTCTATTTGGTACAGAATTTCTTGCTATGAATATTTATAATACGGCATTTGTAAAAAATGTTCTTGCAGAAGGCCAGGCCAGGGCTGTGATGTTCTTTGTTGTGCTGGTAATTGTTTCTATTATTCAGGTAAATATCAATAAAAAGAAAGAGGTGGAGATGTGATAATAAAAAATAAAAAACTATTTGGTCTGGAAATAGTAACATCTCTTGTTTTTCTTGTATTTATGTTTCCATTTATGATCCTTATTATGAACTCTGCCAAGGATGCTTTTTCCATTACCCAGTATCCTATGGCTCTGCCGGAAAACTGGGGAATGATTTTTACAAATATGAAGACCATATGGAACAGTTCAAATATTCGATATCCGTCATCCTTTATGTATTCTGTATCTATTACAGTTATATCACTTCTGGTAATTACATTTTTTTCTTCCCAGGCAGCATGGGTCTTGGTAAGAAATGATACTAAAACATCAAAATTTATATTTCTTATGTTTGTGGCAGCCATGGTTATTCCCTTTCAGATTGTAATGTTTCCTCTTTTATCCTGGTACAGAACAATTTATGTTGTAACAGGAATAAAACTTCTCCGATCCCAATGGGGGCTTATTCTGGCCTATCTGGGCTTTGGTGTGTCTCTGTCAATTTTTATGTTTCATGGTTTTATTAAGAGTATTCCTCTTGAGCTTGAAGAAGCTGCTACAATTGACGGCTGTAAAAAACATGAGGTGTTTTACAAAATAATCTCTCCACTGTTGAAACCTATTCATGCTACGGTACTTATTTTAAATGGAATATGGATTTGGAATGATTATCTTCTTCCTCTACTGATTCTTGGTAAAGGGAATAAGGTTCAGACCCTTCCTCTTGCAGTGGCAACTTTTGCAGGAGCTTATGTAAAGCAATGGGATCTTATTTTGACAGCTATCCTTATGGCGATAATACCAATTATAGTATTTTTTCTTTTTGCTCAGCGCTTTATTATTAAAGGAATGGTAGCTGGGTCTATTAAATAAAGAAATTATTTAATAGGTCAATTTTAAATTCTTGACATAAATACAGTTTCATGCTATTTCTTAACTTGTAAGTGTAATTAAAAAGAGTATTCAGGAAAAATCCTGATACTGCATGATGGAGTTATTATTATCACCGCTTCTGTACTTTTTCATAAAGTCTACCTTTCTTTGTATGAATCCATGGAAATTGTGAATTGTGTGTTTGATAAGCGACATAAGATTTATCGTTGATAGATCACACTTAAAACATTATTTCATAGAGAGAGGATACGATGGCAAAAAAGATTTATGTAGGAAACATGAACTATGCTACAACAGAAGATGATTTGAGAGAACTTTTCGAAGCTTATGGAGAAGTTGTTTCAGTTGTAATTATTGAAGACAGATACACAGGACAGTCCAAAGGTTTTGGATTTGTTGAAATGGCAGAAGATGACGCTGCTACAGCTGCAATTTCTGCACTTGACCAGAGCGAACAGGGTGGAAGACGTCTTCGAGTTAACGAAGCAATTGAAAAACCAAGAAGAAACAACAGAGATTATTAATATCTTTTAAAATTGTTACTGAAGGGACAGGTTTTTAACCTGTCCCTTTTTGTGTATATACCTGCCATATATTTTTATTTACCAATGCATATCCCAACCATGAATATTCAGTTATAACCAGGGATAATTATATAGAGTTTTTGGGGGTGGAATGAACCCTAATTTTATCGATCAGTTCAGGAAGTTCTTCAACAAGATAAAGGGGCAGTGAAATAAGATCAAACACTACTTTTTTGTACTCTTCTCCAATTTTAATTTTATGCATGATGCTCTGTTTTCCTGGTGTATTAAGATCAAAGCGAATGCTGATTTTTGGCTTTTTTTCATGAGCGAATTGCTGGAGGGATTTTAACGAACCACTTTTTCCTGCCTTTACTTCTATTGGAAGAATCCAGTCTCCTCTGGATATCAGATAATCTATTTCTGCATTGGACGATTTAGATTCCCTTATCCAATAATGAAGTGTAGGTTTTGCTAATCCTTTATTGATTATAAGATGTTGACCTATAAACTGTTCAGCCAGACCTCCTTCATTTATCATCCTAAGATTATCCATGTTGGTAATAGACAGCCAGTCAATACCGCAAATATGATTTACCAGGCCAATATCCATAAAAATTAGTTTATAAGCAAGTGCATTAGTATCAGCATTTAGAGGTATTCCTGAAGCATAGCTGTGAGTTACTCTGTGGCAGATTCTGGCTTTAGTAAGTAGTTCAATTATGGCTTTTATATCCTGAGATCGATTTTCTCTGGATATATTTGAATATTTTATTTTTTTACCAAGGGATTTTGGAATATAGTTAAAAACTTTTTGCAGCAGTAATAGATCTTTTTGAGTTGCATATTTTGAGAAATCATCCTGGAAGGTCTCAACTATTGAACGATGTACATTGGAAACGTCTGTCAGGG
>DAOVSY010000433.1 GCA_030633365.1 Spirochaetaceae bacterium
AAGGTTGGTTTTGGAGAGTTGCTTCGATATATTTTTCCTGAGTAACAAATAATCAGAAAGCTCCAAAGAAAGAGTATGTTTATACTGTGTGGGACACGTATTTGTAAATCTGAAATATTTACCGGTTTTGAATAAAATGAATTGAAATAATTCTATTTTATGATACACAGTTACAAATATGTGAACACTATTTCGGATATTGGAACATAAATTCTGGAGTTTTTTGTGAGCAATTCTGTAAAGAAAGCATTTGAAATTATTAAATTTATCTCAAATAATCAGGGTAAGCTTTCTTTGAGTGAATTAGGACGTCAGTTGAATATGAACAAGACCACAATGTTTCGTTATCTTGAAACGCTGGAAGTCTTAAATATTCTGGAAAGAAGAGATTCCAACTGGTATCTTGGGATTGAGCTTTTTTCTTTAGGACATAAAGTAGATGCAAACAACCGGATTGTGGAAAGGATCCATCCTAAACTACTGGAAATAAGTACGCGGCTTAATGAAACTGTAAATCTTGTTGGTATGTATGATAATTCAGCGCTATATCTTGATAAAGTGGAAAGTAACAGAGCATTACAAATTCGGTCCCAATTAGGTGATCACCTTCCTCTTCACTGTACTTCCCTTGGTAAGGCCATTCTTTCCTGTTTACCTATAAATGAAGTAGATAATATACTTAAAATAATAGAACTCAAACCTTATACTTCTCATACTGTAACCAGTATAGATGAACTTAAAAAACAGATAGATTTTGTTAAATTAAACGGCTATAGTCTCGAGAAAGAGGAACTGGAGCCAGGTTTGTCATGTATTGCTGTTCCTTTACATATCAAATCAATTGATTTTTATGGAGGCCTTAGTTTTTCAGGTTCTCCAGATAGATTTACTGAGGATAAGGTTAAAGAGTTATCCAGGGAACTTAAAAATCTGGCAAACAATATTCTTACTTTGTTTTAATTAGTTCCTATATTAACCAAAAAAAGTATCTTTACATAATCCATTATATAATTTAGGAATATAAATATGAAATCAAGAACATTTATTTCTACCGGGCACTTAATAGATTCTGGTATTATGTCCGAAATATTTAATACAATTATGAATGAAGGCGCTGATTATGAAGTTACTTCTTTTAATATTGGTAAGAGGAAAAGTGAAAAATCCAAACTGGAATTAGTTCTCAAGTGTGAGAGTATAGAAGAACTTGAAATTTTATCCAGCCGCCTCACTTCTCTTGGTGCCTATGAGAAGGGTGCTATTGAGTCAGTATTTAAGCCTGCAGAAAAAAATTATAATGTCCCGGAGGATTTTTACTCAACATCCAATCATCGCACAGAGATTTTTTTAAATGGAAAATGGGCAAATGTTGGCTCTCAGAGAATGGATGCGGTAATTGTTTTATCTGAATCCGGTCCTGGCTGTGTTAAATTAAGGGATGTAAGAAATAGTGACCTTATCCTTTGCGGCTCTGAGTCTGTTCGTGTTTTTCCTCCGGTTTCTGACATAAGGGATTCGGGATTTGGTTTTATGTCAAATGATGTTTCCTCAGAAAGAAGTGATAATATTGCAGTTATAAAAATAGCTGATGAACTTAAATTGTTAAAAAAAGATGGTAAAAAAGCTATTGTTGTAGCAGGCCCTGTTGTTATTCATACAGGAGGGGGCAGTGCTCTTGCTGGTTTAGTAAGAGACGGCTGGATTCATGGGCTGTTAGGTGGGAATGCCATTGCGGTTCATGATATTGAATCATGTTTCTATGGAACATCTCTTGGGGTAGACCTAGAGACAGGGAAGCAGGCTGTTGGCGGACACTTTCATCACATGAGGGCAATAAACAAAATAAATCATTATGGTTCCATAAAAAATACTGTAGAAGCCGGAGCTTTAAAATGTGGTCTTATGTATGAGATTGTTAAGGCCGGGATACCATACAGTCTAGCTGGTTCTATTAGAGATGATGGGCCATTACCTGAAACAGAAATGGATATGATAAAAGCCCAGGGTGACTATTCAGAAATAATAAAAGATACAGATATGATTATAATGCTTTCGACAATGCTTCATTCCATTGGCACTGGAAATATGACTCCTTCCTGGGTAAAAACAGTATGTGTAGATATAAACCCATCCGTTGTAACCAAACTTTCTGACAGGGGAACAAGTCAGGCTGTGGGTATTGTTAGTGATGTTGGCTTGTTTTTAAGAGCCCTGGCAACAAGACTGGGGGTAGATTACTAGAAAATGAATTTCGATGATTTAGAAACTGGTTTTATGGAGGCTGATCGAATGATGCAGATTGGAAAACATAGATCTGCAATTAAACTTCTTTTAAAATACAGGAAAAAACATCCGGGTAATTCTCTGGTTAACTTTAATCTTGGAGTAGTTTACTTCAAAGCCGGTAGGTTTATTAAATCAACCTATTCACTGGAAGAAGCTGTTAGACAGGGTGCAGATGAACCGGAAGTTTTTAATCAGCTTGGACTTGCCTGTGATCAGAATAATGATACTGAAGGTGCAAGAGCCTATTATAAAAAAGCACTGGAGATGGATCCTGGTTTTGCCATGGCCTGGAATAATCTTGGGGTAACATATTTTTTAACTGGAGATTATTTAACAGCAAAATTTAATTTTGAGAAAGCTCTTGAATTTAATGATTCAGATCCTGATGCATGGTTCAACCTTAGGGATACCTGCACCGAACTTGGACTTGTAAAGGAAGCCGGGGAAGCTGATATAAAGTACCATGAGCTTATGCGTCACTAGTTATTTTATTTATACCTTACACCCTGCACAAATTCTTGCTGCATTAATCTGAATAGCCATTCGTTTTATTGAATTTATCTCTTTTGATTCTTCAATTCCATCCAGAATGTCATAATATATCCTCCATCCCTTTCTATCGTTAGTATATGCCTTCTGCAGAAGATTTTCATTTCCATAGGCAAAGTCAATTTATTTCTGGAGGCGTTC
>DAOVSY010000260.1 GCA_030633365.1 Spirochaetaceae bacterium
ACGTAAAGGTGACTGTTCTCTGACATTATATCCAGGGAATTTCCGATCCAGTTTTCTGAAAACTCTATGTAATTTTCTATATCTATTCTGGATAACTGGTTTGTATTTTTATTTCCTACGGCAATATTGTAAGGTGGGTCCTGTATAAACAAATCGATTTTTTTACCATTACTAATATTTCTGCAGTCTTCATTAGAAGTTGCATCTAAAACACCGATTCTATGTCTTCCTAAAGGATCTTCCCATATTTCTCCCTGTTTAAGACGGCAGTAGGGCAGGACTTTTTCTCTAATAGCATCATCATCCAGTCTGGGTATAGCTTCTTTTGGCATTTTAAAAGCATATATGTTATTTATATATGATTAAAGAGTTTTATTTGCATCTTACTAAAATAGTTATATAATTAAATATAAGGGGTAAAAAAATATGAAACCATTGAGTATTAAAAGTAGAATAATACTTCCTTTCATAATAATAGTACTACTTATTCTAAGTATAGGTTATTTACTTTTTTCAAAACATGTACAAAATTATATAGATTCAGGTTTTATCAATCGTAAGCATGATGTAATGGAGATTTTTTATCAGGAAATTGATAAAGAATCGGAAGTATTAAGAGGATTTATCCAATTTATTCAATCCAATGAAAAATTGCAGACAGCCTGGCTTAAAAAAGATAGAGAAGCGTTGATGTCACTAACTGGGAAAACAAACCAAACTTTATTAAAAAGTTTTAAAATATCACATTTTTATTTTCATAATTTAGACAAAACCTGTTTTTTAAGAGTTCATAATTCACAAAGCTATGGTGACTATATAGACAGGTTTACACTTCAGAAAGCTGTTGAAAATTCAGCTGTTGCTTCGGGTGTTGAACTTGGCCCATATGGTACTTTTACCTTAAGGGTTGTTTCTCCATGGATAATTGATGGAAACCTTGTGGGGTATATAGAATTAGGTAAGGATATAGGTAATATTACGGACAATTTTAATAATAATCTTGATGTAGAAATTTATTACAGCATAGAAAAGAGATTTCTAAATCGTGAAAAATGGGAAGAGGGATTGAGCATGATCAATTCTGGCGGATCCTGGGATCAATTTGATAATCATGTTCTGCTTGGAAACAATACTGATCTTATTTTATCTATTTCTGATTATATAGATCATACCCAGCATGATCATTATGATAATATTTTAAGCTTTTCTTTTGAAGGAAAATATTACAAAGCTGGTTTTATCGATGCCATTGATGCAAGTAATCAGTCAGTAGGAGACATTGTTGTAATAAAGGATATTACTGTTCAGCAAAGTTCTTTAATAAGAGCACTCTTATTGTTTGTAATCAGTTCCTTTTTTATTGCAATTATGGGTTTTATTCTTTTGTGGATTACACTAGGCAAAATTCAGGCAAGATTAGATAGGTCTGGCAGGGAGATTGTTGTAAAAATCAAGGAACTGGAAATTTCTAATAATATTGCAAAAGAAGAAAAAAACAATGCAGAGAAAGCAAACAGGATGAAAAATGACTTTCTTGCAAATGTTAGTCATGAGTTAAGAACACCATTAAATGGAATACTTGGAATGACCGGGCTTGTGTTGGATACTGATTTGGATGATGATCAAAAAGATTTTTTACAGATGATAGTCGAATCAGGAGATCATCTTTTTAGGATTATTTCAGATCTTCTCGATTTTTCTCAGATTGAGACAGGAAATCTAACAATAAAACCTGTGTTATTTAATTTAAGTAGTCTTGTAAAAAATACTATATCAGTTCTAAAACCTGCTGCAGACAGAAAGAATCTTAAACTTATTTATTTGGTTAAACCTGAAATACTTAATTATTATGGTGACAGAGTAAGGGTTGGACAAATACTAATTAATCTTATTACAAATGCTGTTAAATATTCTGACAAAGGAACAATTGAAGTAAATGTAGAATTATCAGAAGAATTGGAAATATCCATAACTGATACAGGAATAGGAATTCCCAACGATAAAATTAATACAATTTTTGAAAGTTTTGTGCAGATAGAAAATACTTATACAAAAACTCATGAGGGTGTTGGTCTTGGACTTGCAATTGTAAAACAGGTTGTTGAATTATTAAATGGGAAAATAAATTTAGAAAGTGTGTTAGGAGTTGGTACAACTTTTAGAATTACTTTACCTGTAGTTCCTTCTCCACGGGGTGTTAAGGTAATACCTGAAAAACTTCCTTCCCAAAAGAAAAATGTATTAAATGGTCTTAGAGTAATGATTGCAGAAGATGAGGCTATAAATAGAATGTATATCAAAAAGTTTATTTCCAAACAAGGTGCAATTGTAACTGAAGCGGTAAATGGACGGGATGTTCTTGATAAATGTAAAACTGGTGAATTTGATCTAATTTTAATGGATATGGGAATGCCTGAAGTTGATGGTATAGAAGCAACAATCAAAATAAGAGAAACTGAAAAATCTTCAGGAAAATATGTACATATAATTGCTCTAACAGCAAATGCATTTCCTGAGGATGTTAAGAAATGTATAGATGCCGGAATGGATCATTTCCTTTCCAAACCAATAAAAGAGAAAGAATTGCTTAGTGTTATAGATGAAACTATGAGTGAGTAAAAGAATTTAGTATAAGGTTTTCCTGACAAACCTAACTTACGCATAATTACCACCTTTCTCTTGATCTGTTGCTATAGGAAAAGCATATATGTTATTATTAGCAATATAAAGAGGATATGTATATAACTATTATTTAATAATAAACAATTCAAAAATTGAACGGAGGCGATATGACAAGGTTTAAAAGGGTATTTCTTTTTTCTGCACTGCCTTTGATCCTGACTGTATTTTTAATTTCCTGTGCTTCTACTGAAACTCCAGTGGAAGAAGAGCTGGCAAAACCTCCCCCTGAAGTGGTTTCAATGGATTCTTCAAAAGTTACAGAAGCCCGATCCAAAGCTGACACTGCTAAAAGTACTGCGCTAGAAGCCATGGCACCCAAAGCAGCCCCCGAAGAGTATGCGTCTGCAGAGGCACTCTATGATGACGGTGTAAAAGCTGAAAACAGTGGAGATACAGATAAAGCATTTGAAGCTTTTACTGCAGCAGAATCCGCATATAACAATGCTGTAAGTGTAGTGCAAGTAAATAAGGAAGCAGCTTTGTCTGCCATGACAGCTGCTGATAATGCCCTCTCTCAGGTAGAGAAAAATGCTGAAGATGCAGTATTAAAAGCACAGGAGGAAGACCAGTGATGAATAAGAAATTTTTGCCACTTTTCCTTCTGATTCTTATTTTGGGATCTGCAATGATTGCCTCAGCTCAATCCCTTCAGGACAACCCCGACTATCTCAAGTCTGTAGAGTTGAAAAAGCAGAGTGAAAGTGCTTTCGCTAGTGGAGATTTTCTTGAAGCCAAACGGCTTGCTGAAGAGTCCCAGATTTATGCTGCCCTTTCTGATAAATGGATTGTCATGATGCTCAATCGATATCGGGCCAACTCTGCTCTCAAAAGGGTTGAAACCCAACTGATGTTTGCTGCTGGCGTAAATGCGGAGATTCATTTCCCGGCTTCTCTTGCTACAGGGAAGACTCTCTATGATGAGGCTAGACAACTTTTCCAGGAAGAGGAATATCTGCCAAGCTTCGACAAATCTCAGGAAGCACTGGAAGTGATGTCTGTTATTGAATATATTAAACCTGCTGCTGGTGTACTGGCTGCATCTTATGTGGTCAGGGAGCTTCCGGGAAATACAGACTGCTTGTGGAATATCGCTGGATACGAGTTTATTTATGGAGATCCATGGAAATGGAAGCTCATCTATGAAGCGAATATGGAAATTATGCCTGAGCCGGGTAATCCCAGTCTGATTATTCCAGGGATGATACTGATAATCCCTTCTGCCCCTGGAGAAGAAAGAAGCGGGACCTGGGAGAATGGAAAAATTCGGTAAAATCTGCAATGTCAGTTTTCCATAAACCTTTCTCTAAAAAGCCTCAATTTTTTGTGTTATAACACAAGGGTAATAATGTTGTTAAAATAGTGAAGATACTTTAATATTCTATCTAATTTTAAGCCACTTGTTAAAAATATAAAAAGGGGAATACTATGAAAAAAATATTTATCGATGGCGCACCAGCTGCAATAGGACCTTATTGTCACGCTGTTAAAACAGGAAATCTAGTATTTTGTTCAGGTCAGACACCACTCGATCCTGAAACAATGGAAATTGTTGGTAGTACAATTGAAGAGCAGACCAGAAGAGTTCTTGTAAATATCTCTATTGTTTTAAAGGGTATGGGACTGGGGTTGAAAGATATTGTTAAAACTACAGTTTTTCTTAAATCCATGGATGATTTTAAAGGGATGAATGGAGTCTATGCAGAGATGTTTGACGGTCATACTCCAGCCAGATCTGCTATTGCAATAAAGAAGAACCCACTTGATGCTATGGTAGAAATTGAATGTATTGCTGAAATTAAGGATTGAAATGAGTATTCAGGAAAAAATGTTTCTGGAGCAGAAAGATAAAGATCTGTTTAAAAGAGCAAAAAATTATGCTTTGGAATATGCAGAAATGGCAACTGACCGGAAAGTTTATCCTGATGAAAAAGCACTGCAAAATCTTGATAGCTTTGTAGAGGATATGCCGACTGAAATGTCAGATGCCGGAACTATTCTTGATCAGCTTCATATCTACGGATCTCCAGGCACTGTAAGCCAAATTGGCGGTAGGTATTTTGGTTTCGTAAATGGAGGAGTTCTTCCTGCTTCTCTTGCAGTTAAATGGCTTACAGATTTTTGGGATCAGAATACTCCAATGTATGTTACATCTCCTGTTGTATCTGTAATAGAATCTGTTGTTGAAAGATGGCTTAAACAAATATTTTCTTTGCCCGGGGAAACTGTTG
>DAOVSY010000411.1 GCA_030633365.1 Spirochaetaceae bacterium
CTGTTAATGAGGAGAAGGGGAAGATTCAAAAGCTTTTCTTTTTTAGTCTTGTGATTTTTTGTTCCTGAGGATAAACTCGATTTACAATATGATAAGAGAAATAACTAAAAGAACAAAAGATAATGATGCCTACTATGAAATTAATTGGTCCAAACTAAAAAAGGCAGAGCGATATGATATAAAGGCCTCGGTTCCTGCGGAATCCGGGATTTTCCAATTATACTATAAAGATGATAATAAAAGACTTAATTTAATGTATATTTCCAGAGTATGGTTTGGGGGACTAAGATCTACAATAAGAAAGTTAACTGACCCGGATCTTGAATCTGATCCAAAATGGAAATCCATACTTTCCCAATATGATTGCTATTACCGTTTTTCTCTATCAAACAGCAATAGGGACATGGAGGATATTTTATTCTATTTCAGTGAAGTTCTTTTTCCTGGCTCAGACAAATGTACTGACTCTAACAGATTCAGTAATATTTATTTAATAGAAGTTTCTCCGGAAAATTTTGATACTGTATGAAGCAATGTATACTAATATTTTTCTTTTTAATAATATCATTAGTTAATATAAGCAGTCTCGAACTAAATACCAGAAAAATTTCACTAAAAGTTTTTCCATTGGAATACGAATTATTCATAGACAATACAATTCTTAAACCTGTTAACAATATAAATAATATCCGTGAGTATTTAATTCCAGTCAACACAAACAATTTTTTTCTTCATTCCAAAGGATTTAGGGATAAATATATTTTCCCTTCAGTAAAAATGGAAGATCCACTATTAAAAATAGAATTTTTAGAACTTAAAATGGAGCGTTTGGATACATCTCTAATTTACCAGGATATTTTATCTACGGGCAGTCAACCAAAGAGTGTAGAGTTTTCGGAAAATGGAAAATATTTGGCAGTAGCACTTCTTAACGGAAGTGGTGTGGATATTTTTTCCATGGATGATATGACACTGAAAAGAACTCTTAAACCACCGGAAGAATGGAGTAAAAAAAAAGGTTTTGTAGAAACAGTTTTTTTAAAAACCCGTAATGAATTATGGGTCAGTCAGATGACTACTGGAATGATACATGTTTTTGACACCATAAACTGGAATTATAAACAAAGTTTTGACTGCGGTGGATCCTGGCCTAAGGTTATTTTATTGAACAATAATGAAGATACTGCCTATATTTCCAACTGGACAAGTAAAAATATATCAGTAATTGATACTTCAGATTATAGTGTAATAAAAACTATTTCTGTAAATGGAATTCCAAGGGGCATGGCAATTTCACCTGGAGAGAAATTTCTTTATGTTGGAAATTTCACATCCGGAGACATAAATAAAATAGATATTGAAAAATATATATTATTAAAAAATATCGATCTTGGAGATGGAGCTCTCAGACATGTAGTTTTATCAGAAAAAAATAATAAATTATATGTTTCGGATATGTACCATGGGACAATATCGGTACTTGATCTAAAAACAGATTCTGTTGAAAGATCATTTTATGCAGGAAGTAATATTAATACAATCAAATTATCAACTGATGAGGAAAAACTTTATATTTCTTCCAGAGGACATAATAATGAAGAAGGTTATTTACAGAAAGGCCCGGAATTCGGGAAAATATATGTTTACGATACTGTTATAAATAAAATTACAGATTGGACATGGGGAGGAAACCAGCCAACAGGTCTTGCCGTTTCACCAGATGGATCTATAATTGTTTTTTCTGATTTTCTTGATCATCAAATTGAAATATATCGTTTGCACCTGTAGGGACAGGCTGGTCAGAAGCAAGCTTCCTGCTCGCCTATGCAACCTTTGGTCGCGACCTGCCCCTACGGATTGAAATCCATAATATATATGCTATACTGTCTATGAAAATTTTTATAGGCTGGTCACAAACAAGTTTGTTTCTCGCCAAAGAGTCGTACCACAGGCATGAAGTGCCGAGGAACGATCTCAGAAACCAAAGGAGATTACATGAAAAAAATATTGCTTATACTTGTGGTTCTTTTTCTTTCGGTATCCCTTTTTGCAGTTAATGCAAAAATGGCAGAAGCTGATACATTACACGAAGATGCTGCTTATGAAGCAGAATTCAAGTTGTTGGAAGATGAACTGGCCTCTGCAGGAAATAATAATGATAAATCTGAGGTTCTGTGGAGAATGTCCAGAGCAGCTCTGGCTATTACCGACCAACTGGAACGTGGTGGTGCTTCAAAAGATGAACTTTTATCAGAATTTAAGATTGCATGGGATTATGCTACAAAATCTTTATCCTATAATGAAAATAACTACAATGCCTATTACTGGCGTGCAGCCAATATTGGAAGATGGGGACAGACAAAGGGCATTCTCGATTCGCTTTTTAAAGCAGGTGATATGAGAGATGATCTTGAAAGAGCCGTAAACAGCAATCCAAACCATGGTGATTCCTATCATGTTCTTGGGATGCTGTACGATTCAGTACCTGGAATTGTTTCCTTTGGAAACAAAGCGTATGCAGTTTCTCTTGCAAGAAAAGCGGTTGATAATCAGGATGAACCGGATAGACCTTATGACTATGCTTATTATCTGGAGTTGTCAAAACATCTTTGGAATCGTAAATGGAAAGAAAGCAAACGAATTAGTGAACAGAAGAAGGAAAAAGGTAAATTTGATTCAAAAAGTTCACAAATGGAAAAAAACTGGTTTTATGATGGATTAATTGATCTTTCAAAAGCTACAGCATACAGCTCCAGCGGAATTAAAAATATGTCAGACAGGGAAGAAGCTGTTATTATTTTAGACTGGCTTTTGGTGGAACTAAATAAGATCGCAGATAAAAAACCTGGTGATTTTGATGATATAGAAGAAGCAAAAGAACTTTTGGCTGAGTGGAAATAATATAAATCATACAAATAGTTATCCATAGTATCTGTACGGGCAATCACAAGGATTTGCGAGCAAATCCTTGTGGATTGCCCCTACATTGTAGTGCCCCTAACATTTCTATTTAACAAACTGGCTTTTGTAATTTTATTTCCTTTTTTTCTTATAGCTAATGCCACCTGCTCGACTTTTTTATTTTGCTCATAATCATCTTCAAATAGTTCAATCTGTCCTGGTGTATCGATATTTTTC
>DAOVSY010000401.1 GCA_030633365.1 Spirochaetaceae bacterium
AGGCAGATTGAAATGTCAATAACTGAAGATGGGATGATAAGAAGAATGAAAGGACTTACCGTTAATTATGAAACTTTTCAATTCGATTTTACTGAAATAAGAATAAATCAGAATATACCAGATGCCAGGTTTGAATATGAAGTACCTCCTTCTGCATATATTATGAACAATTTTCTATTTGAACCGGAAGAATAAATATGGATACATTTGGTGAAAAATTACGAAGCTCACGTGAAAGTAAAGGGTACTCTCTGGAACAGGTTGCACGGGATACTAATATTGCAAAAAAGTTTTTAAACGCACTTGAAGAAGAAGATTTTTCTATATTCCCAGGTGAACCTTATCTTATTGGATTTTTAAAAAACTATTCTGACTATTTGGGTCTTGATTCAAGTAAAATTGTTGCGCTGCATCGTAATATGAAACTTCAGGAACAACCTGTTCCAATTGAAGAGCTGCTTAATAAAGGTAAACCCAGGGGTTTAATAGTATTATTGGTTATATTGATATTGGTGATTGCAGGAGTAGGTGGATATTTTCTTTATAATTTTATAACTGGCCAGGTGACCGAAACTATGGTTGAAGAAACTCCTGAAGTGGTAGAGCCTGATAATGCCTTTACTTATAATATTAATACAGCTAATGTTGAAGACAGGTTCCCGGAAGGGAGTGAGATAGAGATACTCTTCTTTGAAGAAGTTTATTCTGTTTTTATAAAAGAAGTTTCTTCAAGTGTTATTCTTTCACTTCCTGATGGAGATTTAATGTTAAATCTGGGGGATGAAAAAACTTCAGATTTTAATGGTGACGGAACTAAGGATGTATCCTTTATTTTAAATGATATTGATATTAGTAAAAAAACAGCTGATATCAAACTTAGTTTACTGGAAATTATAGTGGAAGAAACTGATATATCTGAACTTCCTGAACCAGGGGGATCCAGTATTGCTTCAAGAAATCAGGATGTTACTGTTATTATGGATGCTCAGAATCCTAAACCATTTATTATGGATGTTGTATTTCGTGGGAACACATTACTTCGATATACCTATGATAGAGGTGAAAGGGTAGAAAAGTACTTTGATAAAGGTGAGACCCTTAGATTGGATGTTAACAGAGAAATTATGATCTGGGTTGCAAATGCTGGTTCATTTAAAGCAAAAATATCCGGAATTGATGTTAATTTAGGACGATCCGGGGAAGTTTCTACTCAATATATAAAGTGGAATAAAAACCCTGATAGTGCGAATTATGAACTGCAAATGATTCCTGTATATTAAAAGGAGAAGAAGGCTGAAGGCTTTTAGACTATTAGGGCAGTCTATCTCTCGAATACCTTCCCTGGCAGCCTTCAGGCTAATAGCCTTTTTAAAATATTATTATGTCGAAGAAAGAAAACACTAATAGGACATTCTTTATTGAAAACCTTGGATGCTCAAAGAATCAGGTTGATGCTGAAGTCATGATGGCCTCTTTGGAAAAAGAGGGTTGGGTTTATACTCAGGATTCTGATCAGGCAGAGTTAATTATAGTAAACACTTGTGGGTTTATTGAAGCAGCCAAGGAAGAGTCTATTGATACTGCAATAACTTTCAGGAAAAATTATCCTGGTAAAAAAATTCTAATGGCCGGGTGTTTTGCTCAAAGGTACGGTGCAAATCTTCTTGATAAAATGCCGGAAATAGATGGTGTTTTTGGGAATCTTAATCTCCAGATAGTAACGGAAATTGCTGAGTCTGTATTCCTGGGTGAGCGGCCTGCGATTTTACCTCTTGAAGGTTCTTCAAGGCCAGAGCGAAAAAGCTTACTCTCTTTTCCCGGATCAGCCTATGTTAAAATTTCTGAAGGCTGTAATCATAGGTGTTCTTACTGTGCTATACCAATAATACGTGGGAATCTGCGAAGCAGGACTACTAGTGATATTTTAAATGAAATAAAGGGTTTGCTTGCCAGTGGAATAATTGAAATAAATCTAATTGCACAGGATCTGGCTGCTCTTGGTACAGATAGAAAAGAAAAAGAATTTTTAAAACTTCTTGGTGAAATTTCAAAGCTTTCAGGTAAATTCTGGATACGTCTTCTATATATACATCCGGATTTTTTCCCTATGGAACTTTTGGATATTGTAGCAAAGGAAAAACGAATACTGCCATATTTTGATATACCTTTTCAGCATGCAGCAAAGCCTGTTCTTAAAGGAATGGGACGAAGAGGCAGTAGCAAAGAGTATCTTAAGCTTGTAGATGCAATTCGAACTAAAATTCCTGAATCTGTAATTAGATCTACTTTCATGGTAGGGTTTCCAGGGGAAACAGCAGCCTATCGCAAAGAGCTTTTAGACTTCCAAACCAAAGCTTCTTTGGATTGGGTTGGTACTTTTATTTATTCCAGAGAGGAAGATACCAGAGCTTATAAAATGCGTGGAAATTTTGCCCATAAAATTGCTCAACCTGCAGCTTCAAAATTTAAACGTAAACTGGAATTAAATCAGACAGGAATTACAGAAAGACAAATGGATAGATTTGTAGGTCTGGACCTGGATGTTCTTATTGAGGAAAAGGTGGAAGCTGAGTCTATGGCTCTTGGCCGGGCTTATCTGCATGCTGCAGAAGTAGATGGGTCTGTTGTAGTTCTTTCAGATAATGCTGTACCTGGTAAAATAATGGAATGTAGAATAACCGGACGAAATGGAATCGACCTGGAGGCAGTCCCACTGGATGAACTGTGAAAATCAGAACTACCTTGAAGGTTTAAATAAAAATCAGTATAAAGCTGTCATGCAGACAGGAGCACCTCTTCTTATTTTAGCTGGTGCAGGTTCCGGAAAGACCAGGGTTATAACTACCAAAATTGCACATCTTATTGACTGCCTTGGTGTTGACCCCAGGTCCATTCTTGCTGTTACGTTTACTAATAAAGCAGCCGGAGAGATGCGTGAAAGAGTACTAAAATTAGTTCCTGGTTCTGAAGGTGTAATGATAAGAACATTCCACTCTTTTGGTGCCTGGCTCCTCCGGCGAAATGCAGCTTTGCTTGGTCTTCAGCAAAGGTTTTCAATTTATGATGATGATGATTCCTTAAGTCTACTGCATTCTGTTTTTAGTGATTATAAGCGGAAAGATCTTAAACCCTATGCCAGGTGGATAAGCAGAGCCAAAGATTACTGTCTATACCCTGATGATGATTTAACATCCATTTCATTTGACCCCAGATTATCTGAAGTCTATACTGCCTA
>DAOVSY010000424.1 GCA_030633365.1 Spirochaetaceae bacterium
ACAGGTACAAAAGAGAAAGAGCTTAGACTTAACAGAGTTCTTACTTCCGATCCAAGTTTTGGTGTTTTTAGGCATGTGGATGCTGGTTATACTGAGGCACTTGATTTTGCTAAGAAAAAGAAAGTTAATATTCCGGGAGTGCTGTAGAAATGAGTAAACTGGTTGAATGTGTGCCAAATTTCAGTGAAGGCAGAGATAAGTCTGTTATTGACTCTATAGCAGCTGCTATCAGCTCTGTAGATGGAATAAAGCTGTTAAATGTTGATATGGGTTATGACACAAACAGAACTGTTGTTACCTTTGCAGGTGATGCAGATCTAATTGTGGAAGCAGGATTTAGAGGTATGGAAAAGGCTTCAGAACTTATTGATATGAGCAGACAGACTGGAGAACATCCCAGAATGGGTGCTACGGATGTATTTCCTTTTATTCCTCTAAGTGGAATATCTGTAGATGAATGTCTTTTACTTGCAGAAGAACTGGCAAAAAAAGCAGGAGATGAGCTTGGTATCCCCATTTATCTCTATGCAAAATCTGCGAAACGGAAAGAGAGAACAAGGCTTCCTGATATAAGAGAAGGTGAATATGAAGCTCTTGAAGAGAAATTTAATTCATCAGGATTTAAACCGGACTATGGCCCTAATCGCTTTAATTCTAAAGCAGGTGTTACAGCAATTGGAGTCAGGGATTTTCTTCTTGCCTATAATATCAATCTTTCGACCAGAGATAAAAAAACTGCAAGTGATATTGCTTTGACGGTTAGAGAAAAAGGGAGAGCAAAACGTAACAGTAAAGGCCTTATTATCAGGGATGAAGAAGGAAACGCTGTTAAAGTTCCAGGTCGTTTAAGTAACTGCCAGGCAGGGGGTTGGTATATTGATGAATATGGTTATGCCCAGGTTACAATGAACCTTACCAATTTCCCCGAAACTGGTCTTCATAAGGCTTTTGATATTGTTTCTGAAGAAGCCTTAAAGCGGGGTGTTCGGGTTACAGGAAGTGAGGCTATAGGGCTTCTTCCCAGAGAGGCTCTTCTTGATGCCGGAAAGTACTATCTTGAAAAGATGGGTAAAAATACAGGTATTCCCGAAAAAGAGATTATTCATAATGCAGTTCTTTCTTTGGGACTGAATGATACAAGTTCATTTATCCCTACAGAACGAGTAATTGAATATGCTATTCAAGGGGATTCAGGGGCTCTTACAAGTCTGACAATAACTGATTTTATTGATGAGTTGTCTTCTGAATCCATGGCCCCTGGAGGAGGAAGTGTATCTGCTTTAAGTGGAGCTCTTTCTGCCGGATTAACTTCCATGGTTGCTAATTTGACCTTTGGTAAAAAGGGATATGAACGCAGTAATAAAAAAATGAAAGATATTTCTATTAGAGCCCAGGAACTTAAAGTACAGTTACTGGGTCTTGTAGAAGCAGATACCAATGCATTTAATAATTATATAAGTGCTTTACGGCTTCCAAAAAAGAGTGAAAATGAAATTAATTCAAGAACTGCAGCTATAGAGTCAGCATCTAAAACTATAACTCTGGTCCCTCTGGAAACTTTAAAGTTGTGCAGAGAAATTATTGATCTTGCAGAAACAGTTCTTAAAAGAGGAAATGAAAATGCATTATCAGATGCTTTTGGAGGTGTGAGTCAGGCAAATACTGCAGGTGAAGGAGCCTATCTTAATATTAGAATTAATTTACCTGAGGTAAAGGATAAAGAGTTTGTGGATAAAGTTTCAAAAGAGTCAGATATGCTGATTGAAGAAATTACAAGAATTCACAAGAGGCTTTTTACCTTTGTAAGGAAAAATGTTTAATGACTAAATTAAGAGATGAAGCTGCTGATTTTATTATTATCAATTCATCAAAACTTCTTACTTTGGAAACAGATAATGACATCCTTGGAACCATTGTTAATGGTGCACTAGCTGTTAAAGATGGTTTAATACTGGAAACCGGAATTACATCAGATATTGTAGATAAATATCCTCACTGTACTAATGTCATAGATGCAGAAAACTCACTGGTAATGCCGGGATTTGTGGACTGTCACACCCACCTTGTTTTTGGAGGAAACAGATCTGTTGAAATGGCAAAACGCCTTAAGGGAGAAAGTTATCTGGATATATTAAAATCCGGGGGAGGAATCCATTCTACAGTTAAAGCAACAAGAACCGCATCTGCTAATGAATTATATGATATAGCTGTTAAACGTCTTAATCTGATGGCAGAAAACGGCACTACATCAGTAGAGATAAAAAGTGGATATGGACTTAATGAAGAATCTGAATTAAAGATGCTTAAGGTAATTAAGGAGCTCGCTGAGAAGCATCCTCTGGATATTATCTCTACTTATCTTGGTGCTCACACTTTACCTTCAGATTCTGAACGAAAAGATTATATAAGCTGGCTTTCCGGAAGCAGCCTTAAGTTGTTTATGGAATATGCTGAGTTTTTTGATATTTTTACTGAAGAGGGTTCTTTTAGTTTAGAAGAGACAAAACTTTTATTAGATGCAGCAAATAAAGCAGGGTTTAAGCTAAAAGCTCATGTAGGTCAGTTTAACGATCTGGGAGCTGCCGGCCTTGCCTCTTCTCTTGGAGCTATTTCAGTGGATCATCTTGAGAATGTCAGTGAGAAAGATCTTGATATAATGGCAGATTCAGGTACTGTGGCAGTATTGTTGCCAGGGGTTCCTTTCTTTCTGCAATCGCCTGTTTATCCCGATGCAAAGAGATTTATGCAAAGGGGTATCTCTGTTGCTCTGGCAACAGATTTTAATCCTGGGAGCTGTCCTTCCTATTCTATGCAGATGATGATTACTTTGGGTGTATTCCATTGTGGTATGACTGTAGAAACTGCTGTGTTAGGGGCAACATTAAATGCAGCAAAAGCAATTTCCAGAGAGGCAGTAATTGGAAGTTTAAAACCTGGTAAAAAAGCAGATTTAATAATACTGAATATAGAAAAGCCGGAAGAAATTCCATATTATTTTGGAACAAATCTAGTTAGAAAAACAATAAAAAATGGCAGAATTA
>DAOVSY010000033.1 GCA_030633365.1 Spirochaetaceae bacterium
GAAAAAGTGCCCCAATATAAATATAAAGAGACCATTGTCTAAAAATTAAACAATCAGAAAACATAACAATGAAAAATAATATTAACCCGCTTATTATCCATACAATTTGATAAATAAATTCGTTTGATATTCTAATTCCTGTCGAAGTAATTCCACTTGAATAAATAAACATAACACCAATTATCATTAAACCAATCATTGATATAAAAACTGCTAAATCTATATTAAAAAGAGACTTAATTTTCATTCCTGATCCCTTTTATTTCTAAGCCATCCCCAATGAAGAGAATCAATAGCTTCATCATAGCTTTGTTCTGCAAATATACCTTGAAAAATAATATTTGCAGCCCTAATAGCCCACCACTCCCAATCATTTACTGCCTCAACCATGGTTACAACAACCACCTGGTCCTCAGGTAAAGCATCATATGGTCCATATGCTGCAAACCAGGCATTCCAGCTATCTTCAAGCCCTACTTCACCTGTTCCAGTTTTACCTGCTATTTTTACAGCTTCAGTGGTTATAACAACTTTTGCTGTTCCATCGGTAATTACACCTCGCATATAATCCTGTATACCTTTATAGGTATCTGTATGGATAGTACTTGTATGTAATATTTCAGGTTTTATTTCTTCTAAAACCTGACCTGAAATAGAATCCCTAACTTCTTTTAGAAGATGAGGTTTATAAATAACACCTTCATTTACAATCATGGCAATCATATTTGCCATTTGAATTGGTGTTACATTTAAAAATCCCTGACCTATGGACATATTTACAGTATCGCCACCTACCCATTTAGTATTATAAACTCTTTCCTTCCATTCTGGCGTTGGAACTAATCCAGATATTTCTCCTGGTAAATCTATACCAGTGTAACTGCCAAAACCAAAACGTCTGGCATAATCAGAAATTATATCAACTCCTAAATATTTTAGACCAAGAGTATAAAAATAAACATTACAGGATTCCTCGAGAGCTTCATGTAAAATTAAGTTTCCATGTCCTTCGGGTACATGACAATGGAATTCTCTATTCCCAAACCAAACACTGCCCTCACAATTAATTGTTTTATCTATTGGAAATAATTTTTCTTCAAGATCAGCAGTAGTCATTACAATTTTAAAAGTCGAAGCAGGTTCATAACTTGATTGTATTGTTCTATTAAGAAATGGATGTCTGACATCCAGGGCAGCATCTCTAAAGGTAGTACTATTCTGATCACCATAAAAATTGTTAGGGTTAAACCATGGATATGAAACAAGAGCCAGAATTTCACCTGTTTCAGGTTTAAGAACCAGAGCAGTACCTATACGATCACCCAGAGCCTCTTCTGCTAATTTTTGGTAATCTCTGTTTATAGTAAGAACAAGGTCCTTACCATTTTCAGGTAATTTGTCTTCTACCTGTACATTTTGTATTTTGCGCCCCTGTACATCCACAGTTTTATAATGAATTCCATCAGATCCTCTAAGTAATTGATCATAATATTTTTCTATTCCGCTTTTTCCCAGAACAGAATTAATATCATAACCACTATTATACAAAATCTGAAATTCTTCACTTGTAATATCTCCTACATAACCCAGAACATGAGCAATTGAACCATTTTCCAGATAACTACGTATAGGTTTACTATTCCAGGTAACACCTTTAAAATCTTCAATATTCTCTGCTATAACATTTATAGTAGTTAGAGAGACCCCGCTTTTTATCTCTACAGGTAGATATTGATTTTTATAATTGTCAGGTATTTTCCCTTTTATAATATCTGGATCCATATTGAGAATTTCAGATAATTTTATAATTATTAAGTCAATTGTCTTTATATCAATTTCTGCAGGTATAATGCTTACAGCAAAAGAATCAATATTAACAACCAAAGGAAAGTCAGCATTTCGGTCAAATATATTACCTCTTTGAGCCGGAATTGTATTTACTCTAAGAGAAACATTTCTCGCCCGTGACTTATATTCTGTACTTTTACGAACCTGTAAATCAAATAAAAAAAGAATATATATAAGAAAAATCAATATAATGAATGAAATGAACAGATAAATTTTAAATTTTATTGTTGAATTATTATTCATGATATTCTTGAGTTATTAGAAGAAGGGAAAACCCTTATTAGTTTTAGAAAAAGGTATAAAAACGGTGTTATAATTATATTTAAAGCAAACTCTGTTATTAAAAAACTGGAAAAAATGGAACCTGCTTTTTCTGCAATGAAAAGAGAAAGGAGAACATAGGAAAAAAGTGCTTTTACCAGAGTACCAATAAATACAAAAATTATTGGAACAACTATTGAATCAAGAAATATTTTACCAGAAGTTGCTCCTGCTAAATAGCCAATTATTGTATTAATAAGTGAATTAAAACCTAAAGGTGATAAACTAAGAAAATCTACTACTAAACCGGAGGAAAACCCCAATAACTGACCTTTAATTTTACCAAAGTAATTAGAGTAAAGAATGATTATAACTAATACAAAATCAGGTTTAATTCCATTTATAGAAATTTTGGTTAAAATAGTTGATTGTAAAATTATTGTTATAAATAATACTATTACTCCAATAAAACCATTACTTTTACTCACCTATTTCTCTCCTGTAATAATTAGAACATATTCAAGGTTTTTAAAATCAATAATTGGTTCAATTTCAAGAACCAGGGAAGTTTGCCATTCAGGAGATTTTATATTTCTTACTCTACCAACATAAACACCTCTTGGATAAAGGGATTGCATACCTGAACTGACTACAAGATCTCCTTCATTAATTTTTTTAAAAGCATTTTTACTTACATAATTCATAACCAGATTGCCATTTCGGGTGCCCAGACCATTTACTAATCCATCATATCTACTTTCCAGTAACCTGGCTGCAACAAAACTAAGATCATCAATTATTAAAATTATTTTTGAAGTATATATATCTACTTCAAGTACTTTTCCAACTAATCCCTGAAATCCATCCTGGTATGCCAAAACTGGCATATTTTTCTCTATTCCATGGATGGTTCCCTTATTAACAATAAATGAAGTAAAAATATTACCTGGATCCTGAGCAATTATTTCAGAAGGTAAAAATTTAAATTCTGAAATATTTTTAAAATTTAATTGTTTTCTTAATCTCTCATTTTCCTGTTTTAGTTCAAGAAAACTTCTATCTCTAATTTGATAAACCTGTACTTGTTTAATAAGTATTTCCTGTTCTTCTTTTAGTTTTTGCAATTCCCCAATTGAATTAAATGTATTGGAAATAAAATTCGTACTGCTTTTAACGGAAATTTGTAATATTGAAAATACAGAAGAACCCATTCGTTTTAAAGAAAAATTATTTACACCCAGACTCAATGAAATAGATAAAAGAGATATTAGAATTAATAAAAGCAAAAGTGAACTGCTTTTATATTTAGAAATAATTTTTCCTAATTTAAACATACATTATGAATTAAGATAATTGTAAATTGTTTTTGTATCAGCAGCATCTTTAATAAATTCAAAATATTTTCCGGCACCATTTGCAACACAAAGAAGAGGATCTTCTGCTAATATTACAGGAACACCTGTCTCTTTACCAATCAATCTAGGTAAACCTTTTAATAAAGATCCACCTCCAGTCATAACAATACCACGTTCAACAATATCTGCTGCCAATTCTGGCGGAGTCTGTCCCAGAGTTTTTTTAATTTCATCTATAATGGCTATTATCGGCTCTTGAAGAGATTCTCTTACTTCTACACTGTCAATTTCAAGTCTTCGAGGCAATCCTGTAATAGCATCTGTTCCTTTAATTTCCATTTTCTCAATTTTTTTATCTGCTGAAGCATTCCCAATACTTATTTTCAAATTTTCTGAAGATTGCTCTCCTATTATTAAGTTATGAACTGTTCTCACATGCTTTATAATAGCCTTATCAAATTCATCCCCACCCAGACGAATAGCATTTGTTACAACCATGCCACCTAAAGAAATAACCGATATTTCAGTTGTTCCTCCTCCAATATCACATATCATATGACCTGCTGGTTCAAATATGGGAATATCAGCACCAATTGCAGCAGCTAATGATTCTTCAATAACTTTAACTTCCCTTGCTCCAGCCTTGTAAGCACTTTCTTCAACAGCTCTTCTTTCAACTTCGGTAATACAAGTGGGAACCCCAATTACCATCCTGGGTTTTACAAACCATCTTTTGGGTATAACTTTTGAAATAAAATATCTAATCATTTTTTCTGTAGTATCAAGGTCAGCGATAACACCATCCCTTAGAGGTCGTATTGCAATAATATCTCCAGGAGTTTTCCATAACATTCGTTTTGCTTCATGCCCAACAGCAACAACTTTTTTAGTTCCTCTTTCTACTGCAACTACAGAAGGTTCACTTATAACAATACCTTTTCCTTTAATGTATATAAGTGTGTTGCATGTGCCTAAATCTATACCAATATCCATAGAAAAGCTGCTAATCATTTTGTTTAATCCCATATTTAACTCCTTTACGATGATAACAAATAATCACAATAAATATTTTTAAGATATATATTGCTTTTTTTATCATTCTTTCTTAGTAATTTAGTATAGCCTTAAAAGAGCTCCATAATGGGAAGGATCAAGTTCTAATGCCTTTCTCCATTCTGCCCGGGCTTTAATAGTATTTTCCTGTGCTGCAAAAATTTCACCAAGATAATAATGAGCATCTGCTGATTTAAAATCCTTTAATAAAATTAAATTATACTGATCTTCTGATTTACTAAATTCACCTTTTTCAAAAAACATTTTGCCAAGAAGAAATCGACTTTTTATTTCAACCCTAAAATCATCATTCAAATCAATGGCTTGTTTTAAGTACAATACTGAATTAATATTATCACCTAGTTTATAGTATGTCTGACCAATAACCAATAATAGCATATCATTTTTTTCACTATTTTCTGTTTTTAAAAAATATTGAATTCCTTTTTCATAGAAACCAAGTTCACTATAACTTAAACCCAGATATTTATAAGTATCTACATTTATATATCCAAGCATAATTGAATTATCTAAATGATATATTGCCTGATCTAAATAGAACCTACCCTTATGATAATAAGATTTTCCAAGTATATAATTGACCTTTCCAGCTAAAGGTTGAGATTTTAATAAAAGTGCCTTCCGTAAATTTATAATGGCTAAATCCAAAAGAGGCAGCTGATCTTCCAAAGTAAATTGGGCTATGCCAAGATTAAAATATGCAAACCCATTATATATCAATGATTCTGCATCAAGAGGATATGAAACAAGTTTTTCTTCACATCTTTCTGATAATTCTTTATATTTATTATCTGCCCACAAAACCTCAAGAGTTGGTTCTTCGAGAGTAATTTTTTCTGTATTTGAAATATAATTACCTAAATTCCCTTTTATTCCTATAAAGACAATGAGTGCTAATATTAAAATAGTAAAAAATACAACAACTATTCTTTTTAAATTAATACCTTTCTTTTTAGGATAATTATATCTGTTCTTTGGAATGATCATATAAAAGATATCTTCCCTGTTTTACAATAATATTAATAATAGCAGGTCTGTAAGCCGGGTTCTGTAATAGGTAATCATCTATCTAAGCATAATGTTACCACTTATGCTTTAGCAACCTACCCGTAGTCATAAGGCGAACAAACCAGACTACTGCTCGATTTTACTCCTGGAGAGGTTTACCATGCCAATCATGTTACCATAATTGCGGTGGGCTCTTACTCCACCTTTTCACCCTTACTGAATAAAAACAACATATTCAGCGGTATATTTTCTGTGGCACTTTCTGTAACACAAAATATGTGTTCCCGGGAATTACCCGGCACCAATGTTCTATGGAGCCCGGACTTTCCTCTGATATAATCAGCGATTACCCGACCTGCTAGTTATTTACAATAATTAAAATGCTTTCTACTTAATATCAAAATCAATACTATCAGTGTTGACTAAATCAGCTAATCCTCCTGAATCAGCATCAGAAAAGCTATACTCGTCCTGTAATAAATCTTCTTCATAATATAATATTCTACTGCAATAAGGACAAAAGTGTATTTCTTCACCTGCATGTACATCATTCTGGAATTGTGCAGGTAGTACCATATGACATCCTGTACATACATAATCTTTTACAGGAACAATACCAAGACCGGATTTACTTTTAATAATTCTTTCAAATTTAAAAAGTATATCTTCATCAAGACCCGGTATTATTTCAGACTCCTGAACTTTTAATACTTTAAGCAATTTTTCTTTTTCAAGACTTTCTGCTTTAATATTTTCCTGCTCATCTGATAATTCAGATTCCTGTTGGGAAATCATCTTTTCTTCCTGTAACAAAGAAAGTTTAATAACTTCCTGTTCTTTTTCTTCCCTGAGAATATCTTTTCTATACTGCTGCCCTTTTTCTGTTGCTGCTTTTATTTCTTTATCCAGGGCTTCATACTCTCTCTGAGTTGTAATAATATCCATTTGCTTTTCATAATCTTCACGTTCTCTCTCAGCTTCACTTAAAAGAAATTTCAAATGCTTAATCTTATTTTGTGTTTCTGTTAAAAGATCATTTTTTTCAATATAATCTTTTTTAAGCCTGATCAATAGCTCATTTTTAGTGTTTAGAGCTTTAGGAATCTCGTAGATTTCTTTCTCTATCTCATATTTACTGGATAAAATATCCTGAAGATTTCTCAGTTTATCGAAAACTTCCTGCATCATAAGTGCAACTCCTTAATTATCAATATAATCCTTTAACCTACGACTTCTTTTTGGATGTCTCAATCTTCTAAGAGCCTTAGCTTCTATCTGTCTAATTCTTTCTCTGGTTACATTAAAATATAGTCCAACTTCTTCCAAAGTTAAAGAATACCCATCTTCCAGACCAAATCTCATTTTCAAAACTTCCTGTTCCCTTGGTGGTAATGTAAAAAGCACTTCCTGTAATTGCTCCTGAAGAAGTCTGAAAGCTGTTTGATTTGCCGGATTTTCAATATCCTTATCTTCAATAAAATCACCTAAAAGGGAATCTTCTTCCTCACCAATCGGTGTCTCCAAAGAAATTGGTTCTCTGGCAACATTTTTAACAGATTTTATTCTTAAAACGGTCCAACCAAGCCTTTCTGCAACTTCTTCATCTGTTGGTTCTCTTCCCAGCATTTGCATTAACTGTCGGGATTCCCGTACAACTTTATTAATTTGTTCAATCATGTGAACAGGCACCCTGATAGTTCTTGCCTGATCAGAAATTGATCGGGTTATGGCCTGCCTTATCCACCAGGTAGCATATGTAGAAAATTTATATCCTTTTCTATATTCAAATTTTTCAACTGCTTTTATAAGCCCTATATTACCTTCCTGAACAAGGTCGAAGAAATGTAACCCTCTATTTGTATATTTCTTGGCAATACTGACAACAAGACGAAGATTTGCCTGAATAAGCCTGTCTTTTGCATTCTTCATCATCAGCTTACCTTCTGATATTTCTTTTGATCTTTCGAGAATATCCTCAATATCATCCTCAAAATTTATTTCAATAGTTTTTAATTTTTTCTCATTAACCTGTATTTGTCGTATTTTATTTTTAATTTTCTCTGCAGAAAGCTGAAGATCTTCCTCAATTTTCCGTCTTGACTCAGGAATAGCTAATCCTCTGCCCATTGTACGAAGTTCCTTGGGACTTACTATATTTAAACGCCTTTCAATTCTACGCTGTTCTTTTTTATAATGCCTTATTTTACGTTCTGTCTCCATAAAATAGTCAGAAAATGCTATTATTTCTGTTTGATGAATATTAATTTTTAAAATCTTTTTCAACAACTGGGCTTTTTTCTTTATAAGTACTGTATCTGTAATAACTTCATTTCCAGCTTCAATTGTTTTTGCTTTTATATCCATATACTGTCTTAAAGTAGTAGAAATATCACCAAGACTTTCTCTATAAAATTGATTCAGACGTCTTCGTTCTGCCAGTATCTCAGAAACTTCTTTTTTTGATATATCCAGTTCTTTCGGATCAGCTTTAGAAAACGTTTTTAGAAGTAAATTATACATTTCCGGTATTATCATTCCAGATTCTTTTATTACATTCTTAATTATATTTTCACCATTTTCCATTTGCTTGGAAAGTTCAACTTCCTGTTCACCTGTTAATAAATTTTCTTTACCAATCTCCCGTAAATATAGACGAATGGGATCATCGATAGAGGATTCTTTATCACTAAATACAATTTTCTTTTTAACACTTGAACTGTTCTGATTAAGATTTTCCAGATCATCATCCTGCAAATGTCCTTCTGAATCATCATCATCATCATCATCAGGTAAAACATCCACCTCTGGAGTGTTTATACTTTCATCTTCAAATATAATCTTATTCTTTTCCAGAATGCTAATTACTTCTTCTATTTTATCTGAATTTGAAATTGATTCTGGTAAAAAATCATTAACCTCATCATAAGTTATACTTTTTTTAGCTTTTGCGTATTCAATAAGCTTAATAACTGATGGGTCATTCTGTATGTCCGACACTACTAATTACCCTTTATTCTTAAAAGTTCTTCATCTAAATATTTTTTCTCAGAAAGAAGTTTCTCTAACTTATCTCTATTTGTAACTGAATCTGTTTTTCTAAGCAAAATTTCTACTTCGCTACGTTTTTTTTCAAAATTTCTTTGTTTAATTTTTCGAACTCCATCTTTTATAATCTGTTGCGAATTCAGTCTATATTCACCTGTAGAGAGTTTGTAAGTAATGAGACCCCGAAGTTCTTCATCATCTATTTCAGATAATAAATTCTTTTCCAATGAATCATCTCTTCGATACATCTCCTCCAGAACAATATACACTTTTTTAGCTTTTGCATCCACTAAATCATTAATATCAAGTGTATTTCGAACAGAAACAAACGATTCTCTGTCTTCAAGTAAAGCTATCATAAGAAAAAGATCCAGAGAAACATGTATTTCTTCTCTTTTCTGAATCAAATTCCTATTTTTTTTTAAACTATCTCTCCCTTTATCAATAGAAGTAAAATCTTTATAGATGGTATTTATATCAACTTCTAAAACTTCTGAAAGATACCTAAAACTATCCTCTTTCCTAAGTTCTGTACTTAAACCAGCCATAAATGGTACTAAAAAATTAAAAATTGATTCCTTAGCCTCTGTGTTTTTTAGACTATAACGATCTACTGCCATTTTAACAAGATATTCAAATGTATTTATAGGATATTTTGATAGTTTATTCAACGCCTCAGGACCTTCTTTTTCGAGTATCTCGGAAGGATCTTTTCCTTTGGGTAATGGAATAACAAAATTTGCTATTCCCATTTTTTCTAATATTAAAGCAGCCTTTAAAGTCGCTTCAATTCCAGCAGAATCTGGATCAAAAACAATTAAACACTTTTTTGCATAACGTTTTAAAATTTTAGCCTGCATTTCTGTAAAAGCAGTTCCAAGTGGTGCTACAACATTTTGTAATCCAGCCTGATAAAATGCAAGTACATCAAAGTTACCTTCTACAAGTATAACTTCCTTTTTTTTACGTATTTCTTTTACTGCTGAATGTATTCCATAGAGTGTTTCTCCTTTTTTATAAATATTGGTTTCAGGTGAATTTATATATTTACCACCCCAATCACTTTCTTTTAGCTTACGACCGCTAAAAGCTATAGTATCTTGTTGAATATTAATTATTGGAAACATCAGACGATTTGAAAATAAAGTAATCTTTTGATTTTTGTTGGAAAATATTCCTGATTTCAACAAAAAAATATCAGAATAATTTTTAGATTTTAAAAAATCATACAACCAAAATCGTTCAGCTGGAGCATAACCTAGTTTAAAATTATTAACAGTATTTGAACTAATGCCCCTTTCATGTAGATAATCCCCTGCAGTCTTTGATGAGGATTTATTTTGAAGTATATAATTAAAACTCCCTGCTATTTTATTGTAGAGTTCAAGTAATGCAACTTTTTGTTTGTCTTCCGGACTTTCTTTCTGACTGTCAATTTCAACACCTGCCTTAGAGGCCAATTCTTTAAAAGCTTCAAAAAAAGAAATATTTTCAATATCAATTAAAAAATCAAAAACATTTCCTCCCTTATGGCACCCAAAACAATAAAACATATTTTTTTCTTCAGTAACAGAAAAAGAAGGTGTTTTTTCATTATGAAATGGACATAGTCCCCAATGTTTATCTCCTTTTTGTTTTAAACTTATATATTCAGAAATAATTTCGACAATGCTTATTTTATCCAGTATTTCCTGTTTTTTAAGATCAAATGACATATTAAATAATCCTAATTTTTCTTTATGTATAAATTATAAGCTTCAGTATGTTCAGAAAGGTTTCTAGTAAACTCATGTTGTCCGGATTCAGCACTTTTTAATAAAAAGTATAGATATTCACTTTTTTCTGGAAAAAAAGCTGCTTTTAATGCAATCTCTCCAGGATTAGAAATAGGCCCTGGAGGAAGACCGCTATTTATATATGTATTATATGGCGATTCAATTTCCAAATCACTATATAATATATATTTAGGATGTTCTTTTTCCTGAATATCAGTAATTATATACACAATGGTAGCACAGGATCCAAGTGGAATTGGATTTTTATGTGTTAAACGATTATAAAAAACTCCCGCCATTAGCGGAGCTTCTGAAGGATCCCTGTATTCTCTCTCAACTATAGAAGCAAGAATAATAGTATCCATTAGTTCTCTAACTTCGAATTTCCTGTAATCAGGTTGTATTTTTTCCAAACGTTTAAAAAAATTGTTTACCATTACACTAACAATTTTCTCTGCAGGATATTTTTTTTGGAAAAGATAAGTGTCAGGATATAATAATCCTTCAAGAGTATATCCTTCAAGATTGAATTTTTCTATTAAATCAATTGAATTAATAGCTTTTATAAAATTTTCAGAATCAGTTATTTCCTCTTCTTCCAAATAATTTGCAATCTGATGACTCGTCCAACCTTCTGGTATCGTAACTTTATATAGTTGCTGTTTCCCTTCTACAAGGTAGTCATGTATCTCCATCAAAGTCATATTTGAATTAATTCCATAAACACCAATTTTAAACAGGGATTCTGTTCTCATTAGCCGGCTGTATAATTTCATAGACCAGGAATATTTAATTAAATTAGAATCTACAAGTGAATTTGCTATAGTATTTAGAGAATCACCTTCTTCTATAGAAAATATAATATTTTCTTCACCTTGCAGACCAACTGGACCATTTAAATAGCTTGCACCTGCCAGTAGAGCTACAGAAAAAATAATTATAAACAAAGAAATAAAAATTAAAAATTTAATTACTTTTCCCACTTTCTATTCTTTCCATAAAATAAACTCTACACGCCTGTTTTTCCATCTATTTTCAAGGTCACTATGCGGAACAAGAGGTTGTGTTCCTCCCATTCCTTTAGAGTCCATCCTTGATTGAGGAACTCCCAGTTGAGTTAAGTACTTAAGTACTGTAACAGCTCTCTGCTCAGAAAGGGGTCCTAGTTCTTCTGTTTCTTCCTTTTTAGCTGCAGCAGCATTATTCCATCTGGTTAGTACTGCATGTCCTTCAATAGTTATCCTGTAGCTGTTATATTTCTTTAACAGTTCACTCACCCTGTTAAGAATAAATTTATTCTGTTCTATTACTTTAGGGCTATCTGCTAATAACTCAGGGCTATTTACTTTAAAAAGAATGTTCGCAATTTTGATTTTAAGAACATCTCCTTCTCTTACAACAAGAACATCTACTGGTATTTTATCTTTGAACACACTTATATTACCAATATTATCTTCAAGAATAAGTTTTACAGGATAATCCATAGCAGCATAAACCAGTTCCCCATTTGAAGATTTACCATCCCATATTATTTCTTGTGCCGGTGATCCTTCTCCACTGAATATTTTAAAAGAACGCCTTTCCGGATCATCTATTTCAAGAGTCCAGTTTTTAATTCCAGAGGCATCACTTACATTTAATTTAATAAGAATTTCATCTTCCACACCATCATTATCAGGAGAGAAAGGAACTGGTGATAATTTGATTGTACCTATTGGTGGTGATATATCTATACTAAATAATGACGAACGAACTTCAGGTGCGTTTCCTTTATCATAGACAACAGAAAAAATTGAAAAATAGTTACCTTCAATAATTTTTCCAGAATCATTTACACCATTCCAGGTAATATTCTTTGGTATACCGGAATTCCCCTTAAACTCTTTTTCAACGTTTCCATTCTCATGTATCATTTTTAAAGACCATGAATTAAGTCTGTTTTTGTTATTAACAATAGTAGAAAAAACCAAATCTTCGAAAAGACCATTTCCTGTAGGTGATAAATATTTATCATTTACTGTTAAAAATATTGTAGTCGGTTTGGTATCCAGCTCAATATCCCTTATTTGTTCAGAAGATCTATTTCCAGCTTTATCACTGGAAAAAATATTATAAATATACTTACCGTCAGGTAATATATTACCCTTATCATCCTGGCCATTCCAATTTAAACTTTTTGCAGACCCTTTCCAAAAAAATGAATTAACAATCAGACCTTCCTCTGAGAGAACTTCTGCCTGCCATAACTCTTCTGAGCTTGTAGTTTGAGCAATGTTAATATAGTCTTTATTTCCATCCGAATCCGGTGAAAAAAGGACATAATCTGTAGAAATAGATACAACAGGAAAGATTGTATCAATTATAAATTCCGGAGAAGTAGATGTAGGAGTATCTCCCTTTTTATACGTAATAGTAAGGTTACTTTTGTAAATACCATCAGACGCTGATCTACCATCTGATTGAATACCATTCCATACAAATTTCACAGGAATATTTGAACCACCGGAAAAATTTCGTACAACATTGGAATCTTCATCAAGTATATCAAGTGAATAAGACGCAATTCCTTCTTTCACTTTAAGTTCAGGGATAATAGAAACATTATCCTGCAAAGAATCACCATTTGGAGAAAAATACTGCATATCAGTTGTTAGAATTACTGGTGTTTCTTCAGTATTTAGTATAAAAGAAACTACTTGAGACTGACCAGCATTTCCTGCCCTGTCAATTGAAATTAGCTGATAAGTATAATTACCATCAGGAGCAAGTTTTCCATCGGAAAGTGTTCCATTCCAGGACACTGTGGAATCAGCTGCTGACAGCCACTGGTATTCATTGATAATTTTACCGTCTTCAGATTTGATTAAACCAGTCCAGTTTATTTCTGTACTTGACTCCTGATAAAAAGTAATATCATCTTTTTTTCCATCTCCATTAGGAGAAAAAATAGGACTGCCACTTTTAACTGTAGCAAATGGAGGGCTTACATCAATAGTAAATACAGGTGATTTTGAATCTGGATTATTTCCATTTTGGTAAAGTACATAGACAAAACAACTGTAAATACCTTCTTCGAGTCTTATACCATTAGAATCCCTACCATCAAAAACAATTTTTTCTGGAAATATCTCTTCACCGGAAATAGAACGTCTTATTTTATTATCAGAATCCAGGATATTCAAATTCCAGCTTATAATTCCATCTTTAACAGGAATATCAGTAGAAAATATTAAAGAATCTAAAATCATATCATTATTAGGACTAAAATAAGATTTGTCTATATTTAATGTAATAGGTGTTTCTTCTGTATTCTTTATAATGTTATTAACTTCTGCTGTAAATAGATTTCCAGCTCTGTCCAGACTTTTAATTTTATAGGAATAAACACCATCAATTGTCATAATCCCATTATCATCAGTACCATTCCAAACTATATCTAAAGGTTCTGTATCAATAAATTTTATAGTTTTAACTATCTCATTTAAAGAATTAAGAATTACACCTTCCCATAGATTTTCATCTGAACCATTTTGTATAATCCTGATGTTATCTTTATTTCCATCTTCATTGGGAGAAAATATTTTTTGATCATCATCTGGTTCAGTTAAAGTCAATTGTGGAGGTATAGAATCCACTACTATAGCATAACTATCAGAACTTCCACTATTTCCATTATCATCCCATGCTTCTACAGAAAAATAATATAGTCCATCACTAACAACACTTCCATCGTTATTTAAACCATCCCATCTAAATTCTTCAGGAATTTCTATGCC
>DAOVSY010000315.1 GCA_030633365.1 Spirochaetaceae bacterium
AATCTAAAACCATTATCATAGCATTTCCAATTTTTGGAAAGTAATATAACCATCAAACATTTTAATAGAATATATAATAAAGATTGATTGTACAAAATTATCGAAATCCTTCATTATTCAATCAACAAAAAATTATCTGTACAAACGCAATTAAACCAGTTAATCTAAAGTAGTTTACCTGGTAAAAAATAAGGAGAAATAAATGAAAAAAGCATTAGTAATTTTCTTACTGCTGGCTATGGCTTCAATTTCTGTATATGCCGCTGGTGAGACTGAAGGAGCTGTTGAATTTCCAACAAAACCAATTAAAGTAGTTGTTTACACCGGCCCCGGTGGAGCAGGAGATATCTTAACCAGAAAGTTTACAGACATTGCAAGTAAATACACAGACGCTACCTTTGTTGTAGAAAACAAAGCTGGTGCTGGTGGAATAGTAGCAATGGAATATGTAGCAACAACAAAACCAGATGGTTATACATTGATGTATATGACAAAATCCAATGTTTCCAAACTGGTTACTACAGATTCGGAACTTGATCCTATGACATTCGACTGGATTGCTCAAATGCAAATTGATCCCGAATGTATAATTACAAATGTAAATAATCCTGTTAATACATGGGAACAGATTGTAGCAGATGCAAAAGCCAAGGGCGGCGATCAGCTATGGCTCGGCCCTGCAGCTGGTGGTCTTGACCATGTAACAGCTCAGATGATCTGGAAAGCAGCTGGAATAAATGCAAAATGGGTACCATTTGCTAGTGGTGGAAAAGCTGTTGCTGGCCTTCTTGGCGAACAGGGAATAGCATATGTAGGTAATCCTGGTGAAACTATTGGTAAACCTGACCTAAAAGTAGCAGCTATTGCTGCTTCGGAAAGACTTCCACAGTTTCCTGATGTACCAACTTTTAAAGAACTGGGAATAGATGGCCTTGAAAATGAAATTATGTGGAGAGGTTTTGCAGTAAAATCCGGTACTCCTGACAACATTATTGAATGGTATGATGACATTTTTGAGAAAGTAACAAATGATCCTGACTGGATAGCAGCATATGCTCCTATGGGTAACATGCTTGTACATAAAACAAGAAAAGAGTTTAACAAACTTGTTCAGGCAGATTATGATGCTTACAAAGCAGCTCGTCAGTAATAATAATATTTAAAGCAGCCCTGAAATCAGGTAGAGACGCCCTAGAGGGCGTCTCTACCTATGTCATAGGGTACATATATAAGCAGGCAATAAATGGAATTAATTAAATTTTTAGGAAAAGGCCCTGGATTTTGGGCTTTAATGGCAATACTTGCAGTTATATTTATAGGTATTGTGTTTATCGTTCTAAAGTCATCAAAGAAAAAGTATGCAGGAAGAATAATAATTCCTGTTTTTTTTACAGAACTTGCAATTCTTTTTGGTATACTGACTCTTGGATTTCCCAACAGAGGAGACGAAGTTGGACCAGGAATTGTACCAGGTTTATGGATAATTGGAATACTGGGATTTAGTATCCTTCTTATTATCCGTGCACTTATAAAACATGAAGACGAAGACCCCAAATGGGGAAGAACTGATAAAGTTGCAGTTTTTATTGTAATGACTATAGTTTATCTGATTATAATGCAATTAATCGGTTATTACCTATCTACCATTATCTATCTTATTCTGGGAATGTACTATCTGGCATACCGGGACTGGAAAGTAATGATATCTCTAACAGCAGGGTGGATTCTTTTTTCCTACTTTGCATTCTACCGTCTTCTATATGTTCCCCTCCCCCGAGGGTTACTAATAGAGTGGATCTTCGGTTAAGGAGCAGTTAAATGGAATTATTATCTAATCTTATTGAAGGGTTCGGATACCTTTCTGGTATTCAACCAATAGTTGCAATAGTTGCTGGAGTTATACTTGGTATTCTTGCAGGTGCAATGCCGGGACTTTCTCCCTCTATGGGAGTAGCCCTTCTTGTACCTTTTACATATGGACTTTCTCCGCAAATAGCACTTATTCTTTTGGTATCAATATATATTGCAGCAAATTATGGAGGTTCAATAACCGCAGTTACAATAAACACCCCTGGAACACCTTCTGCTGTTGTAACTTCTTTTGATGGCTATCCATTAACTCAGCAGGGAAAAGCTGGAATAGGTCTGGGAATTTCCCTTGTTTCTTCCACTGTAGGTGGAATAATAGGAACAATTATTCTTATCTTTTTTTCCATTCCCCTTGCAAGACTGGCAGTAAGAATGCACCCGGCAGAATACTTTGCCCTGGCAATATTCGGACTGACTACAGTAGCTTCTCTTGGTGGAAAAAACTGGCCAAAAGCCTTTCTGGCAGCAATGCTGGGACTATTAATAAATACCATAGGTATTGATCCTATATCCGGAGTTAAACGATTTACTTTTGGAACTTACAGGTTATTTGACGGGTTTGCATTAATTCCTGCATTAATTGGTCTTTTTGCATTAAGTGAAGTGTTTACGAGAATTGAAGAGTTTAAGCTTGAAAAAGGTGAGGAAACCAAATTCGAAAAAACTGAATGGCCTACTCTTCTGGATTATTGGAAGCTTAAAATGACAATAGTCAGATCTTCTGTTCTGGGAACTCTAATTGGAATTTTCCCTGGAGCAGGAGCTACAATTGCAGCATTTTTATCTTACGATCTTGCAAAAAAAACAAGTAAACACCCGGAAACTTTCGGTAAAGGTAATCCTGAGGGAGTTGCAGCTGCAGAAGCAGCTAATTCCAGTTCTGTAGGTGGTGCTCTGGTACCCCTTCTTGCCCTGGGTATTCCTGGAAGTGCCTCAACGGCAGTACTTGTAGGTGCACTTATGATTCATGATCTTGTTCCAGGCCCTATGCTTTTTGTTGAAAGACCGGATATTATTTATTCACTATTTGCCGCTCTTTTAATTGCAAATATTGTATTGCTGGGATTAGGACTGTTTGGTGCCAGACTTTGGGTAAAAGTTACTGTTATACCAAAAAAAGTTCTTATGCCGGTTATTCTGGCAATCTCTATTATTGGAAGTTTTGCAGTGCATTACTCCTTCTTTGATGTAGCTACATGCTTAGGCTTTGGTGTTGCTGGATGGATTTTAAAGAAATACGGCTATCCCGGAGCTCCAATTGTATTGGGAATGGTTTTAGGAAAACTTGCAGAAACTAACTTTAGAAGGGCTGTTATTATGGGTGGTTATGATATATTCTTTACACGACCTGTAAGTTTAATTCTACTTCTTCTTGCACTTCTTTCTTTTGGAGTACCGTTGTACCAGACTTATAAGGCAAATAAAAAAGAAAAAGCGGAATCAGGAGCATAAAATGAGTTTATCACCTTCTAATTTTGAAAATATACTTGTAATGGGAAAAAGCGGTGCAGGAAAGCAGCCGAGAATTGATGTTTTTACAAGCGATTTTAGTTTGACACAGCTTTCAACTGGAAATATATTCCGGTCATTTATGAAAATATTTAATGATGCTGCATACGAAGGTGATATAAATCAATTTTATGACGACAAAAATAACGGGTTTATAGAAGATGAAAAAATAAAAGAGACTATTGGATCCAGTATTGATGATTCTGTTTTTGATGATTTTTTACTGGGTCTTAAAGCCCATTATTATGTTAGCAATGGAAAATATGTTCCTGACTCTCTGACAAATATGCTATTTGAATCCTACTTCAGCAGATCGGGTTATAAGGGTATGGTTTTGGACGGCTATCCAAGAACTGTTGCCCAGGCAGAGTACCTTTTAAAACTTACAACAGAAAAAGAAACAAAAATAGATGCTATTGTTCTTGTTGAAAATGAGGATGATGCCATTATTAAGCGAACTATGGGCCGGCGGATATGCCCCTCCTGTGGTGCAGTGTTCCATCTCGAATTTAAACCTCCAAAGGAAGGGAAGTTCTGCACTAAGTGTGGTACAGAGGTAATACTCCGTTCTGATGATACAGAAGAAAAGCTTCGAACAAGACTCCAGGAATTTCAGGATAAAACAATGCCTACTATCAAGTTTCTCTCTGAAAAAGGGATTCCTGTCGTTAAAGCCCAGGGGAATCTACCTGTTTTTACAGATGA
>DAOVSY010000372.1 GCA_030633365.1 Spirochaetaceae bacterium
AAAATCTCCTTGGTGAAATGTATTCTTATGGTGAGGGAGAAAAACAGGATTATCAAGAAGCCGCCAAATGGTACAGCAAGGCAGCTGAGCAAGGGGATGCCAATGCCCAATATAACCTTGGTTTACTGTATGAAAATGGGCAAGGAGTAATACAGGATAGAAAAGAGGCAGCCAAGTGGTATAGGATGGCAGCTGAGGAAGGGTATGCCTATGCTCAAAATAACCTTGGTTTACTGTATGAAAATGGTCAAGGAGTCCTTAAGGACGATATAATGGCTTATGCGTTATTTAATCTTGCAGCAGCCCAAGGAAGTAAAGAAGCAAGAAATAATCGGGCCCTTTTAAAGACAATAATGAGCCAGAATCAAATTGCTGAGGCCCAAAGACTCTCAAGACAATTACTGGCAAAAATTGAATCTACTAACAATGATACCGCAACTGAACCTGACTATATAATTCAGGAGAGCAATCAAATTAAAAGCATGGGAACAGGTTTTGTAATTAACACTAATGCTCACATAGTCACTAATCATCATGTCATTAGCGACTGTAAAAGAATAGAAATAATTAATAGTAAGATAAACAGCAGGGCAAAAGTCTTATTTTCAGATGAAATTAATGATTTGGCAGTCATTAAATCAAATAGCCCAGTTAATAGTTATGCTTTTTTAAGAGGTGGCAGAGGAATAAGAGTTGGTGAGGATATAACCACTGTGGGGTATCCACTGGGTACAATTTTAGGTGAATCTGTTAAAGTTACAACTGGCAACATAAGCGCTGCAACAGGCTTTGATAATGATACAACCATCATGCAAATAACAGCACCGATTCAACTAGGCAATTCAGGTGGCCCGGTTTTAGATATGAGTGGAAATGTAGTTGGTATTGTTTCATCAAAAATTAATGAATTGGGGGTGGCAAAGGCAACAGGTTTATTTCTCCAAAACATAAACTTTGCTATTAAGTCGCAGACCTTGCAGATCTTCTTAGATGCTCACCAAATTGAATATAAGATGAAAAACGCTGATACTAAGTTAGAAACAGCGGATATAGCAGAAGCAGCACAAGAATATACAATTCGGGTTACTTGTTATGAGTAAACTTTATAAATTAGAAGATGAATAACGAGTCCATTTGAAGAAATATTTGCAAGTAATTTTTAAAATTATTAAAAAGGGCTATGTGCTTAATAAATATTAATTTAGGAGGGAATATGAACTTCAAAAGTTTTTTAATCGGGTTTTTACTTGCTGTGGTAGTGTTTTTATTGGTTGGTGCTGGTGGTGGAAACGAGTCATCTAGATATCAAATTAGAGATGAGAGTTCTCCTAGTGCTACAATAATTGATACACAAACAGGAATAGCTAAAAAGATTCACAGAGGCAGAGTAGTGGAAACTTACAATTTTAACGCCCAATGAGCTGCGCAGCGCTGATATTACGCTGAGCCATTCTCAAAGTGGCGTGCTGAGGCAGTTCCATTATTCTTCCTCCTTATGGTCTTTCTGCCTCTCGATTTCCCTCAGATCCTGGTATACGCCCCTGTGTATATGGGCGCTTGTGGTCTTTGATGCTTTTCGGCTGAACTCTAGCCGGAAAACTTTGATTTTTTTAATCACTGGTTCTTTTTCTTTCGAACCCGCATGGGTGTACTTGGAATAGACTCCACCGTGTAAGAATATTTCTTCCTTCGCCAGTTTTTTAATGTTATCAGCTATCAGGCCGAGCCTGTTTATTTTGGCTGTCTCGCCCTGAAATCCGTCATCAGTGTACATCGGGTGGTCCCTGTCCCAGTCAAGGCCAAGGTATTTACGGCAGCTGTAAATGGTGGAAGCTATTAACTCCGCAATGTTAGAATTTACATTACATAATACCTCCCATTCTAATTCCCTTATTTGTTTATCTTCCTTGTATTTTTTTTCGTAGTGCTGCTTTTCACTGGGGTAAAAGAAATATTTTTCCGGCAGCATTTCTCTGTCTTCCTCATGGAGAAGGTAATATTTTGTCAGGTTGGTAAGGTCGCTAGAAATGTTTATTCTAGACAGCCTGGTAATAAATGGATAAATTTCTTTTGGTAAATGGGCGGGCAAATCATTTGCAATCTGCTCCAAATCAACTTCAAGTGCACCTGCAATATTGCGTAATGTTGTAATTTCCATTTTATGGCTGTTTTCTGCCCTCTTAATAGTTCTTGTTAAGTAACCGGCCCTTCTGGCAAGATCTACAATTTTCAGGTTCTTCTTTTTCCTTAATGCCTGAATTTCTCTTCCGTTTGCCTTATAGTATGTTTTCATTGAAAGTTCCCTTGTCCCATTGATTTGCTGGTTGCCAATTGGATGCCCCTTTCCGTGACAATAAACCAAGTGGAAATTTTGTCAAACGGCAGAGTGGGACAATTAGAAAATTTTATAAACAAATAGATGACAGAAAGTCGACAGAAATTTTAAAGACAGGAAAGTAAAAATAAAAAAAACCTAAAACATATTAATATCAAGTAGTTGATGTTTTCATGGTGATATGGACAAGGAAGACATCTTTTTTTAAAAGTTTTTCTGCTGAAACGAAAGGGGCTGGTCTTTTACCCAAGGTTGGAGTCCTGTAAAAAATCTGTTGGCATGTAAAGGAGGATGAAGGGAGCAAAAAAGGAAGTTGATAATCTGGACATCAAGTCCCTGGCCAATTTTTATGGCGTTGCATAATCAGATCTGTTAAAAAATACATTTGATTATATCAGCATCGGGTTTCATGTCCGGTTCTTACTATATAAATTTAAAGGAATAGGATATGTTTAGACAAATCATATTTGTGATAATGCTTGGTTGGGTTTTGGTATTAAGTGGGTGCGCAGCAATTGATAAAGATCATAATATTGAAGGAAAAGATTATAGAAGTGGTCCTCCTCCTAGAGGTGGTTATTCAAGAACTACTCCACATAAAGCTCTAGTAAGTGAAGCTTGTAATATTGAAGCTAATAATCTTGTAAGTGAAGACTTTATGGGTGACGATAGAACCAGGCGTGTATATTTCAGTCAATGCATGCTAAGAAATGGATACAATGCTGATGGCAACTATGTCGGAATACCGCCTAAATAGTTACTCTAGCCTCATCAGGCTCGCGTCGAATTCCCTATTGGGCTGAATACTCCGCCTCTATGATCCTGTAACACGCCATGAGTTCTTCATCGGTGAGTTCGAGTACGGTTTCCTTTACCATCGGGTAACCCTCTTGCACCCACTCATAAAAACACCAATTCCCCTCTCCTATACTACTCTCTATCCATGTCCATGCGCCATCACCATTCTCTCCTTCTTCTCCTCCATACGCCCTAAACCACTCCCCTTCTACATCTCCATTTGCCTCCAACATTGTTGTTATTTCATCGTACGGCTCCACATCCCTGAATCCATCACTCATCGCCCTGAATTCATCCTCACTAAAACAGGGACATTCCCCTTCCGCAGGCACGGCGCAAGGCATTTCC